>URLU01000088.1 GCA_900548765.1 uncultured Lachnobacterium sp. | reverse complement strand
ACAAATCGTCTGCCGCCTCCCTGCTCCCAGTCAGGAAATAACAAAACCTGTATATATCGTCTCCGTATTCTCTTACACATTTTTCTATTTGTTCAAGCTTCATATTCTCCCCCGACTGTGGTAAAAGTTTTCATCGATGAAATTGCTTTCACCTATATAATGTCGTGACTTATTATTTGATTGCATATTGTATAAAAAATGGAGTGCCCTAAAGCACTCCACAACATTTTAGCAATAAAAACTAATGTCCAAAAATACACCATATACCTTTTTTACTCCGTCCTCCTGTATAATCTGCGAATGAACAATTTCTGTATCATCTGCAAGTGTCATATATGGGTACATCATGGCAATTATCTCACCTTCACCTGATTTCTTTTATATTATATCCTGAAAAACAGTCGGTGTAAATGTTTACCTCCTCAGTAAAATACCTCACCTTATACATCTGCCCCAAAGCCTGACTATAGCTCACAATACAGCTATCCCCACTTTGCGCTGTAAACTCATAATTCACCACGCCATTTCTGACACTGCCATCATCAGATACAAGGTATGTGGTTTTGGAGTCCTTCCACGCCTCGGTATTTCCAAGAAATGCGCTTGCCATTTTATCTGCTGTTTCATACTGGCTCTTATATAGAGCCTCATCTGGCTTTAAGTTATCCTCATAAGGACTTTCAGCAGCTATCTTTGCCACACTTCCTGCCTTAGCACTTTGCAAATCCACAGATACCTCATACTGTTCTCCAGTCTCCTCATCTGTAAAATACAGATAATCTGTTGAAAAAGACTCTTCTCCATCCGTTCCCTGTTGATAATCCACCTCTATCTTCATATTGTCTGTGTCAGCACCATACAGCTTCTGCAAAAGGCCTTTTGCGATACTTTTTGCTTCCTCCTCAGGGATTTCGTCCACTCCTGTCATATCATAAACTGCTTCTGTCTTTTGCTCACTTAGCACATTATCCCTTATATTATAAAAGTCTATAAGCTCAAGCATTTCCTCATCCGTAAGCTCCCTTTCAGGCAGATAAAAGGTGCTGGTGTCTGGCTCAAAGCAGATACGTGATGAATCAATCTGGCTTGAATCCTTTATCTCAAGTATGCTCTCCTCTGGATATACGCCCTTTGACTCATATTCCTCTTTCAGCTCATCCAGCCTTCTTTTTTCTACATCTGTAAGAGGTCTTGAATAGGAATCCGCAGAAGCTTGCGACTCATTCACACCACTTATGAACTGTTCTTTTTCTCCATCTGTGACCTGCTCCATTCTCTGATTTGCATAATTAATTGCCGCATGCACTCCGACACCGCTCATTGTTATAATGCATACACAGGCACATGCCACAGCCAGTTTCCCATATAAATTTATTTTTCTTTGCGGCTGACCTGTTTTGCTTTTCCCCTCTTCTATAGCAAGTAACACCCGATTGTTGTATGTCCCTGATGTGTTGACACGCTGTCTTGCAGCAAAGGCTCTTATCTCTTCATCCTGTTTCAAATATGATTTACTCATTTTCTGTCCTTCCTTTCCTATATTTACTATCCGATAATGCGCAATAATTTTTCTCTGGCTCTTGCAAGTCTTGACTTCACAGTGCCCTCTGGAACCCTTAGCATTTTTCCAATCTCTCTTACGCTAAACTGTTCATAATAGTATAGCACCACCACTTCCCTAAACTCCTCATCCAGCTCCATTACAGTCTCCCACATATCATCATCCTTAAATTCCTCTGCCTGTTCATACTGGATTTCATTTTCCAATAGCACATATTTATTAGACTGCACAGCAATTTTCTTTGAGGAATTTACCAGAATCTGCATAAGCCATGACTTTGCACTCGATGTTTTCCTGAGCTGATGACTTTTCTCAAATGCCAGCACTATTGCCTCACCCACTGCGTCCTGAGCATCCGCATCATTGCGCAGGATTGAAAATGCAAGCCTGTACATGCCATCCTTATTGTCCATTATCAAAGCTGATAATTCTTCCTGAGTTATTCTCTGCATTTATTTTCCCCTGTTATTTCTGTAAACATCTTATATCATGAACAAAAACAGTTCATGATCAGCATTCGTCGTTCGTCAATCATGCAAGCATGTTGACTCACTTGCACTCATAATATCATGATATTATTTGCTACCCCAAACTTCCCTCATAAACTTTCGACAATCTGCTGGTATACACAAACCCTGATTGGGAAGTTTAAGTTTTTTACTGTTTACATATATAAGATAAATTTACCCCCCTTTTGGTTCCCATAATTATAGGATTTCGCAATTTTCCATACTAAAATTAGTTGTCATAATGTATTTTACAGTGGAATCCCATGAGACTTTTACTGGCAGAAGACGAAGAAGATTTAAACAAAGCACTGGGTGCTGTGTTAAAGCACAACAACTATTCTGTTGACGCTGTATACAATGGTCAGGATGCTGTCAGCACAATTGCGCCCAGCATTGCTCTGTGTATTTTTGAAACACATCATCAAATGCACTGCCATAATTTAAGTCCTTAGGTATTGTAATCTTAAGTGTCTTATCCTTTGTGTTCTTCTGGTGGGTTCCCACTCCCAGAATGTTAAGCAGTAACATAACAATTCCCATAATCAATGAGAAGTCTAACAGGCGAACCTAAAATTTACTTTAAATTTACATAAAAGTACAAAAAAATAGAGAAAGCTTTATTTCGCTTTCTCCATCCTGTAGTTATCGCTTATATCATTACTTATTTCTGTCCCGCAGCTTTTGAGCTCTCCCTAAGCAGATTGATAAATTCCTCCGCTCCTATAGGCTTTGAAAAATAAAATCCCTGCACATAGTCAATGCCCAGTCTCTTCATCTCATGGTACTGGTCATGCTGCTCGATTCCCTCTGACACAATCTCCAAATCCATGCCTTGAATCATCTGCATTGCTGCATCCATAACATATTTTGCCTTGTCATCCTCAAAATAGGCATTGGTCATTGTGCTGTCAAACTTAACCACATCCACCGGCATCTCTACTATATAATTGAGGTTAGACTGTCCTGTACCAAAATCATCAAGAGCAAATCTCACACCCTTTTCCTTGAGCTTTCTCATATTCTCAAGAAGGATTTTTTTGCGCTTTATAGATGCAGACTCTGTAATCTCAAGTACAATATGTTTTGGGTCTATCTTATATTTTTCCATTATCCTGATAAAGTCATCTGCGAGCCTCTCATATCCGCACTGGACAATTGACAGATTCACCTCTATGTACTCAATGCCATATTGCAGTGGATTCTCATCCATAATAAACTTACACACTGATTCAAATACACGCTCACCCAGCTTGATTATAAGGCCTCGCTTTTCCGCAACCTCTATAAACCTGCCCGGCGGTATCACGTCTCCCTTAGCATCCCTGATTCTGACAAGTGCCTCGGCAGTTGAAAAACCCTTGCCCTTTACAGAATATATAGGCTGATAAAAGACCTCTACCCTGCCCTCTGCTAAAGCCTCAACGATTTCATTTTCCATGTCGCGTTCTTCATAGATTTTAGAAATCAGCTCATTGTCTATGATAACACCAGCGTCTGTTCCAAGGCTTGACCTGTTTTGTCTCACATACTGGAAAAGTGGCAGGATATCCTCTGCCCTCTCAATCTGCTCTGTGGTCTCTATAAGTGCCCATTCAATAGTGAACATTCTAAACTCTATATCACCCCAAGGACGCTCAAACCTGTCCTCAATTCTTGCGATTGCAGCCTTTGAGTCCTCTTTGTGTTCAAATATCAGTATAAATTCAGTTGCTGAGCTTCTGAATACAATGGAGTTAGGAGTCTCATACATAAAATTCACAATCTCCATCATGAGGGCTTTCTCAATATCATAGGACATGCTTCCGTTACGATTGTTGTCATATCTGACGCACAAAACCGACACATCCTCGCCCATACCCTGAAGCTGTCTCATATAGGAAAACAGACCATTTAAATTGAACAAGCCTGTATCCTTGTCCAGATTTGTGTCCGGATTCTCCATTGATATGAAAATAATCAGCATACCAACCACACTTGCAAAGCTCACAAGCAACAGCTCATTATTAAAAAACTGAATAATTGCTGCAATCATCCAGAGCAGCCACCAGATTGTCACTCCGCGCTTTCTGCGGGGATTAATCTCTGTCCGGTATTTTCCAACCAGACATATTATAACAATCAGTACGCCCCCTGCCAGCAGATATGTAGCTATAACGCTGGGACCATAGGTATACATCCTGTGATTGTTGTTGTATATGTGGATTGGCAGGCAGAATATTATGACTGTACATACGGCAGCCACCACAACCGAGCCAACCATCCAGCGTTTCTCCATTGACTTGCTCTTGTACACATCCACACATACATACATCATGGCACTCAGGGCTTCCATGACTATACTCCACAGATACGCCTTGCATATTATGTCCACCAGGATCATCGGCAGACTGTCTGCATATGTTATGCCAATAAGTGATACTATATCCAGTATGAGCGATACCCCTACTATGTTCCATGTAAATCTGTACAGAAGACTTGTATTTAATTTAAGTCTTCTCTTTCCCTGATAAAAGAACAGCAATACAAGCATTATTACTATTCCACAGCATTGCGCGATTATATTCAAAACATTTCTCCCTATCCAAGTATTCTGGCAACTGTAGTTCGGGCTTCCTCTGACAGACAGCCTGACATATCCTTAAAATACATTATTGCCTCTTCCTTCTGATCCGGAGTGAAATTATCATGTATGTATTTTTCAAGGGTTGTGCTCTTATCACTGCTCAGCCTTGGATACTTTCCCTCTTTTGCATCACTGATAAGCTCAATCAGCTTCTTTGCACTTCTACAGCTATATCCCGGCTGGGTTTTCCCCTTATAGTCGAATACAAATCTTCCGAGAGCGACCTTCATATTGTCTATATCCTCTATCAGATAATCGGCCTCCGCACTTGTGGTACTGATAAATACAATAGAACCTCTTCTCAGCTCGATTCTACCCTCTGATAGCTTAAAGCTGGCTGGAGTCACATAATATACGCATTTTGCCAGCTCACTTCTGACCCTGTCAATGCCGATTTCTGCCACCTGCAGATTTGGTGAAAGCTCAAGCACAGAATTGTAATATTTGAGAGCCAAATCATATTCCTCATACTGCTCGCACTTTTGGGCTATCTCAAGCAGCTCATTTATGTCCTTCACTATTTATACCTCCAAAAAAATTAGAACGCATAAGCGTTCTATTTATAATCGGGGTGACGCGATTCGAACGCGCGACCTCTTAGTCCCGAACCAAGCACTCTACCAAGCTGAGCCACACCCCGTTGTCATATGATGCTTTTGTGAATTTCATCTTACCACACAGAAGGCTTTTTGTCCAGTAAATATAGCAGTTTAAGAAAACTCATGATATACTCTAAATATGCAAAAAGAATTTATACATAAAACCTGCCACCGGCAGCTTTTATTGCATACTTTGGTATATCAAACGCATAGTGCAAAGCACTTATGCTTATTAAGGAGTAGATTATGAGTAAAACAGCTCTTATTACAGGGGCAAGCCGAGGCATAGGAGAAGCCATCGCCCTCGCCCTTGCTGAAAACGGATACAATCTAAGCCTCTGCTGCCATAGCTCACAGAATGAGCTTGAAAGCCTTGGGGCAGGACTTCGTCTTAAATATCATATAGATGTCATTACACATATAGGGGATGTGGGAGATTTTAATTTTGTTTCCACCATGGTTTCAGACACTCTTGAGCACTTTGGTTCTGTCGATGTGCTTATCAACAACGCAGGAATATCCATGGTAGGTCTGCTATCAGATATGTCAGTGGAGGAGTGGGATAAAATTGTAGCCACCAACCTGTCATCAGTATTTTATACCTCCAAATGCGTGATTCCTTCCATGGTTTCGCACAAGAGCGGACACATCATACAGATTTCCTCTGTATGGGGCAGTGTGGGGGCTTCCTGTGAAGTGGCTTATTCTGCCTGCAAGGGCGGCATCAATTCCTTCACCAGGGCACTGGGCAAGGAGCTTGCGCCAAGCCACATCCAGGTCAATGCCATTGCCTGCGGATGTATTGACACCAGCATGAACAGCTGTTTTTCTCCAGAGGAGAGAGCTGAGCTTGCCGATGAGATTCCTGCGGGGCGCTTTGGGGAGGCTTCTGAGGTGGCGCAGATGGTGGTTGCTCTCCTTAACACACCTGAATATCTCAATGCACAAATCATCACACTTGATGGGGGCTGGATATAGTTCTGCCTCTTTTGTGCATTTGAATCGAGGGGGTCAGACTCAGGCTGGCATAGGGATAGAAGGGGAGCCTTCACAGCCCTATGCCAGCCTGAGTCTGACTGCTCTCTCACACCTCAAAAAAGTGGCAGATTACTCTGCCACAAAGATGATGGTGGTTCGTGCCGGAACGCGGAGAGTGTTAACTCCAAGCATTTCTGTTTCGGCACTGAAGTCCTTGCCATCCTCATATTCACAATTTGTATTTACATCAATAACCCACTTCATTCCATTAGGCAGCACAGGAAGCTGCATAATCAGAGGCTCCCAGAAGGAATTCATACAGTAGAATATGATATCGTCCTTAGCATCCGCCTCATCACGTCCCGCAAACATAATTCCAATCATATGTGTATTGTAATCTGTGTTAGCGTTAAATGGTGTGCCATTGTGTATACTGATTTCAGGAAGCTGACAGCTCACAGGCTTGGTACGCTTTCTGATGATTGCATGCTTTTTCCTGAATGCTATCATGTGTCTTGCAAAATCATGTATCTCTTTGTACTTTTCCAGTCTCGTCCAGTCCAGCCACGAGATAATATTATCCTGGCAATAGGCGTTATTGTTTCCAAACTGTGTATTGCAGAACTCATCTCCTGCAAAAAACATTGCTGGTCCGCGGCTGCAGAGCAAGGCAGCAAAAGCATTTTTGACAAGCCTCATCCTGAGTCCGTTTACATCCGGGTCATCTGTCTCACCCTCAAAATCACAATTCCAACTATGACCATTGTTATCGCCGTCTGTGTTATTCCAGCCGTTTTTCTCATTATGCTTTGTGTTGTAGCTGTACAGGTCATAAAGAGTAAAGCCATCATGACAGGTAAGGAAGTTAACCGATGCCTTATGTCCCCGGCTGTTTGGATTGTACAAGTCCTGTGAGCCCGTCATTCTGGTTATGGCATCAGCGGCTTTTCCCGCATCTCCCTTTAAGAAGCACCGCATATCGTCTCTGTATCTGCCATTCCACTCTGCCCACTTGTTCCATGACGGAAAGCTTCCCACCTGATATAATCCGCCTGCATCCCAGGCCTCGGCAATAAGCTTCATGCTTCCAAGGATTGGGTCAAATGCCAGTGCTTCAAGTATTGGTGGATTCTGCATTGGCACACCATTCTGGTCTCTGCCCAGGATTGATGCCAGGTCAAATCTGAAGCCATCTACCCTGTACTCAATTGCCCAGTGTCTTAAACAATCTATGATAAAACGCCTTACAACAGGGTGGTTACAATTCATTACATTTCCACATCCGCTGAAATTGTAATAATGTCCATCCGGTGTCAGCATATAGTAGACGTTATTGTCGATTCCCTTAAATGAGAAGCTTGGTCCGAATTCATTTCCCTCAGCTGTATGGTTAAATACCACATCAAGTATAACTTCTATGCCATTTTCCTTAAGCTCCCTGATTAAAAGCTTGAGTTCATCACCCTCGTGATTGTGCTCTGTGTTGTAGGCATAGCTTGTATTTGGAGCGAAAAATGATACGGTATTGTAGCCCCAGTAATTGTAGAGCTGCTCGCCGTCCACAACTCTGGCACTTTCCATCTCATCAAACTCAAAGATCGGCATAAGCTCTATTGCATTTATTCCCAAATCCTTTAAATATGGGATTTTCTCCCTGAGACCCTCGAAGGTGCCCGGTGCCTTTACCTTGGATGAGGCATCCTTAGTGAAGCCCCTGACATGTGCCTCGTATATTACCAGATCCTCGAATGGTGTCTCCAGCTGCTTGTTGGTTTTCCAGTCGAAGTTACTCTTTACTACTCTCGCCTTGTATACAAAATCCTTGCCGGATTCTGGTTTATCCCCCCAGTTTCTCTGACCTGTGACAGCCTTTGCGTATGGATCCAGCAGGATATTATTAGGATTATACACTAATCCTTCCCCCGGATCGTTTGGTCCGTCCATCTGGAAGGCATATTCAAATTCCTCTATTTTGATATCAAACACAAGTATGGAATATGTGTCACCGATCTTGTAGCTGTCCGGAATCCTAATTCTTCCATAAGGCTCAGACTCCTGAGGCTTAAAGAGGAGGAGGGTACATGAGGTCGCATTGTGGGAGCTTATGGTAAAGCTCACTCCGTTTGCGGTCTGGTAGGCTCCATTCATTCTGAAAAATCCCGGTCTGATTTTAAATCCATCCACTATATCCAATGGATAAAGACCTGTATTTACTATGTCTGCGGTTACATCTCCTGCAACTTTTTCTCTCCAAATATACATTTTCTGCCCCCTTGAATCACTTTTTTTGCAATATATCTACAGTATGTCCGCTGGCTCCCATAAGGTCTGCCCTCTCACAGGTTTTCATATGATATTCCAAAAAGTAATCAAATTCTTTTTCACTTAACGCATTCAAATAGGGTCTTATATAATTTGCAGCCCCATCTGCTGCTATTATCTTAATTCTGTCAAGACCCGCTTCACCATTGAGGCTCTCTATATCCTCCAGCCTCACCATGCTGTAAAGCTCATTGGCGCTGGCTGTTGTGTGGTAAGTCTCGTCTAACATGCCATTTTCC
>URLU01000087.1 GCA_900548765.1 uncultured Lachnobacterium sp. | reverse complement strand
TCAACCTTTCTCTCGCTGCTGCCCTGAGATATTACTGCCTCTGCAAATATTCCGTTTACCTGCCTGAAATGGCACTCTGGTATATAAAAATAGGGATGTCTCTCTATATAATTTTCGCAGAAAATATTGTATACCCACTGTGGTGACAGCTCCTTCTGCTTCTCATCTGACACCTGTTTTACCAGATAGCCCACCTGCTCACGCATCTTTTCAGGCATGGATATGCCGAAATTCTGCTTTAAGATATATGACACGCCGCCCTTTCCAGACTGGCTGTTTATTCTGATTACATCTGCTTCGTAGGTTCTGCCCACATCCATCGGATCGATTGGCAGATATGGTACTGTCCACTTATCCAGATGCTTTTCCTCTCTCCAGGCCATGCCCTTTGAGATTGCATCCTGATGTGAGCCTGAAAATGCTGTAAATACCAAGTCCCCTGCATATGGCTGTCTCTCATGGACGTGCATTTTTGTAAAACGCTCATATTTTTCCCTGATAGCAGGCATGTTGGAAAAATCAAGCTCTGGATCTACGCCATGTGAAAACATATTCATGGCAAGGGTCACTATATCCACGTTTCCGGTTCTCTCACCATTTCCAAAGAGTGTTCCCTCTATCTCCTGGGCTCCTGCCAGTATACCAAGCTCTGCGTCACTCACACCGCTGCCTCTGTCATTATGAGGGTGCAAACACAGGACAACTGCATCCCTGTATTTTAAATGCTTGTGAATGTACTCCACCTGGGTGGCAAATACATGTGGCATGGCATTTTCCACTGTGGTAGGTATATTTATGATTGCCTTGTTAGAGCTCTCTGGCTGCCATACATCAAGCACTGCATTGCAGACATCCACTGCATAGTCAACCTCTGTGCCCGGGAAACTCTCCGGTGAGTACTGGAATCTGAAATTGCCCTCTGTCTCTGCTGCAAGCTCCTTCAAAAGTCTTGCTCCGTCAACTGCAATCTGTTTTACCTCTTCCTTGCTCTTTTTAAAAACCTGCTCTCGCTGTGCAACGGATGTTGAATTGTAAAGGTGCACTACTGCAGACTTTACACCCTCAAGTGAAGCAAAGGTCTTCCTTATGATATGTTCTCTGGACTGTGTGAGTACATGGATGGTCACATCATCCGGAATCATGTTTCTCTCTATCAAAGCTCTGGTGAAATTATATTCTGTCTCAGACGCTGCCGGAAAACCAATCTCAATCTCCTTAAAGCCTATATCTACTAAAAGCTTAAAAAACTCAAGCTTCTCATCCAGATTCATAGGCTCAATAAGTGCCTGATTGCCGTCTCTCAAATCAACCGAGCACCAAATCGGAGCCTTGTCTATATGGTCCTTTTTCACCCAGTCGTACGTACATTCCGGTGGCATAAAATATGCTATGTCATACTTTTCATAACCCTTCACTGTCAAATTCCTCTTTTCATAAATATATTTTTAACTTAATCAAGATGTTAGCAGAAGAACTCACATTTTTGAATGATTAAATTTAATCACTTTTGTTGATATATTTTACTATTTTTATAAATATGTATCAATTCGCTTGATTTTTTATACTTAAGTACTAAGGGACTTGATTTTATAGCAAAAATTTGTTGTAATTACAACATAGGAATATGAGGAGGAAATACTATGGGAACAAAATATGATTTTCTGCTTAAGACACCGCTTTTTCAGGGAATCCATGAGGATGCTCTAAAGCCCCTGCTTAAGTCCATGCACCACAGCACGAAAAAATACAAAAAGGACGAGCTTATACTTCATACCGGCGACACCGGCAGACCTCTTGGCATAGTTTTGTCAGGGAAGGTGCATATAGAAAAATGTGATTTCTGGGGAAATAAGACCATTCTGGACAGTCTGGGAAAAGGTCAGGTCTTTGCTGAGACCTATGCCTGCAATCCTGATATTCCCCTTATGGTGAGTGTTGTGGCAAGGGATGACTGTGAGATTATGTTTTTGGAGGTGCTGTCTCTGCTCGCGGATAAGACTCACAGCCACAGCGAGCAGCAGATACTAACCAACCTTTTCCGTGTATCTGCACGAAAAAACCTCATACTGTCCCAGAGAATATTTCACACTTCTCCAAAGACAATTCGAGGTCGTCTCATCTCTTATCTATCAGCTCAGGCAACCCTGTCTGACAGTCCGTATTTTGATATAGATTTTGACAGGCAGCAGCTTGCGGATTACCTGAATGTGGACAGAAGTGCCCTGTCGGCTGAGCTTGGCAGGATGAAGAGGGAAGGACTGATTGACTTCCAGAAAAACAGCTTTAAATTAATCAATCTTGAGTAAGAAAGCAACATCCCACCTGACTTGTCAAGTGGGATGTAATCATATATTCATTATTTACTTAAGAAGCTCAAATCCGGAAGTGAAAGCTTATCTAAGACATCCTGTATAAAGCTCTCGGTGTCGTCTCTCACCGTCTTCCACTGGATTACCTCAAGGCTGTTCAGATAATCCGTCTTGTCCTTAAAGAGGTCATCTGTGGCTTCTTCCTTCACTACTTTTCCAAGGAAGTAGGCTCTGGCGAGCAGTTCGTCGTCACAGGTAATTTTTATATTTTTTAGGTTCATCTTGAAACCATTTTTGATTTTTTCCCAGTTCAAGCCTGCTGTCATCTGATAGATTTTTCCGTTATCTCCATAATAATTGCTGGTCATGTCTATCCAGTTTTCTGTCTCCCGGTTCCTTGTCATAGTAAAATCCATGCTCTCGTTATCCGGCAGCTCATAGGTGAATATACAGGCGGATGCATTTTCTCCGTCAAGGGTAAGGGTGGCTCCTTCTAGTATATCTGACAAGTCCACTTCCATCCTGCGGAACTTATTGTGGTTTGTGAGATACATGATTACATTCACATCATAATCCGGGTCATCCATTCCCAGGAGCTCCCATATAAAGTGTCCGTCACCCTTGTGGATTGTCACAGAATAGCCTGTGCTCTCTGTTCCATCATCATTTTCTATTGTTTTGTCTGTCTTTTCAATCCCTATCTGGGACATGAGCTTTACTATATTTGAATAGTTTTCCCTGAACCATGTCCTGTCTATGTCTGATGTAAGCTCAGGCATCTTTGGAAACCAGTCTACATCAGTGGGAAATGCGTAACCTATGTCAGCCCCCAGAATCGGTGCTGATATGTACCAGGTCTTATCCTGGGCATAGAGATTAAGCTGTCCTGCCTCTGCCCACAAGATGTTAAGGCTTGATTCACTGGCAAATTTCTTCTGTGAAAATGACCTCTCAGCATCCATATCCACAGATATTGTTGCATTCATTCCCTTTATCTCCGGGAAGCCCATTACTCCTGTTATCTGGGTATCTGAATTGGCATAATCGCTGAAAGCTTCCATGATGTCCACACCATACAGCAGATATGCTTCATTTTTTAACGTTGTTTCTGAAAAATTTATCACAGAGTATAAAAGCTTTACTCTGGGATTTCTCATCACCACACTTATACCTATTATAAGTATAGCTACAAGTACCAGCAGAATACTAATTCTGATTTTTGTTTTCTTTCCTGCCACTTCTGCTCCTACAATTTCTTATTACTATAATTATTTTGCAAGCTTCTGTCTTCTTCTGGCGCGAATCATGTCAATCACGCCGGCAAAGGCTGCCACAAGTGTAATACTGATTAAGACTCCGCCAAGTATGTCTGTAAACCAGTGCACTCCACATGCGAGTCTGCCAAATACAGTCAGTACAATGAAAAATCCGCATAGTGCCTGGATTGTGTCCCTGATGGTCTTATTTTCTATATATCTCTTGAGATATTTTCCTGATAATATCATTGTGCTTCCCATAATTACACAGATAAGCATAGTGTGTGATGATGGGAATGAAGCTGCCGGTTCTGTCTCGTCAGGCATGATTACCGGTCTGTAATTAATAATGACTTTTTCAAAAAATACATATAAAACAACTACCACTGCATAGAGTCCGGCAAGGGAGAAAAGTTCCTTGTCTACCTTTACAAGGCTTTTTCTCAGTATCATCTGCAATCCGCCAAAGAGGGCGAAGCACAGGGCTGTGAGAATTGCCAGTATTCCTATGGCATTTGTAAGCTTATACCAGAACATACTGGTTCCGAAAAAGCCTGCTACCGCTCCATTGATTTTGGATAAGCCGATGCTGGTTCCAGCTGGTCCTATTGCTGCTACATCGACAGTCTTTACCAGTACGATTAGCAGGATAAAAAGAATGCCTGCTATTCCTGAAGTGATAAACTTCTTATTCATAATCTTCCTCCTATTGGGGCGGGTGCCCCTGTGGTTTTTGAATATTTTTCCTTTAATTATAATATATTACTGGATAGGAACTGTCTATGAATGAAACCTTAAATTTTTATGAAAATTGTGGGGGTGGTGAAGGGATATGGCGGCAGGGGTGGATGAAATTTGGGGCGGGTTTCGGAAGTAAGATTTTCTAAATGCTCTGGTTTAAGTGATGGTGGCTTGACGCAACCGCTCGATATTCGCCATCCATGGCTCAAATCTCGCTCTCGGCAACGTCCTGTTGCCGAGCTGCTGGGAAACGTACAGAGCATTAAGAAAATCTAACGTCCTGCACAAGCCCCAAATTTCATCCACCCCTGCCGCCATATCCCATCGCTACCTTGTTAAATCAAGTCAAAAAAATGCAACCAATTGAACCTGCTTTAGCAGGTTCTCTGGTTGCAATAAAAGTACTAAATTTTTCAAAAAATCCAAGCAAGAGTACTCATCATATTTTGCTGATTATTAACGAACATGAAAACTTCGTTCATCTTCAACTACTGGTATCTCGTGATATTCCATCCTGTCGATTTGGATGTAAGAGCCCTGATTTATGAGTTTAAGCATCTCATTTATCTGTTCTTCACTGCCTTGGGCTTCCATACTGACTGAGCCATCCCATTCATTTTTGACCCAGCCTGTGACTCTCAGCCCATTTGCGGCGTACTGGGCTCTGTATCTAAAGCCTACGCCCTGAACTGAGCCTGTGAATTTGAATGCTTTTCGTATCATATTATGCCGCCTTATTGTAATCAATCACAGATATTTCCTGCATCAACTGTTTTGCAGCATTCACCAGCTTTTCCAAATGTACTGCCACTTCATTTGTATAATAAGTTTCTCCACATTGGGCACATTCCATACATGGTACGTTTTTTATAACAATCACACAATCCTTATAATTTACCACATGAGTTGTTGTAGATTGCACAACTTCATCGCATTTACAATACATACACATATTACACACGCCCCTTTCTTGTTTTTCCATCTTTTTCAAATTTCTGTTCATTTGGAATATAAACAGTGATTATATATAATATTTTTCCATCTGTTCCAACAACTGCATGAAGATATCTACCAGCAGTATTCAAGCCAAAGACCAAACAACTTGGATTGGGATAGTCATCTGGATAATCTTCTATTATCTCTCCCTCATTTATACATCGTGTGAGGTCATCAATGCTTATATTTCTTTCATTCATTCTCTCTAGGCAATGTTTTGACCACCATATTTTTGATTCATTATATAGTTGTCTAATCAACTCTATTGTCATGTAATTATCTGCTCCCCTATTTTCATTATATACTTTATAATGCACAAAAGCACCCCCTTATTTAAAGGGGATGCTAATCTGCTAATTATCCAAAATATCTCTCAAGTAATCCCTTAAGGGCTTTGCCGTGGCGAGCCTCATCTCTAGCCATCTCATGAACTGTGTCATGGATTGCATCAAGGTTATTCTTCTTTGCGCATACTGCCAAATCTACCTTACCCTGTGTTGCTCCAAACTCACAATCTACTCTCCATGCGAGGTTTTCCTTTGTAGATGATGTCATATTCTTCTCAAGATCTGAGCCGAGTAACTCTGCAAATTTTGCTGCGTGCTCTGCTTCCTCATATGCTGCCTTCTCCCAGTAGAGTCCGATTTCCGGATATCCCTCTCGGTGAGCGATACGAGCCATGCAGAGATACATTCCAACCTCTGAGCACTCTCCCTCAAAGTTTGCCTTTAACTGCTCGAAGATGTATTTCTTATCCTCTTCGCTGATGTCTGGGTTATTCTTTACTGTTGCTGCGTATACGCCGAACTCATGCTCTGCTGCAAGCTTAAGCTCTCCCTCTACCTTTTTGAACCTAGATCCGTCTACGTGACATACCGGACACTCTGCTGGTGCCTCATCTCCCTCATGAATGTAACCACATACTGGACATACCCACTTTGCCATAATAATTTCCTCCTTAATTTATACATTTTATTTTGTGCAATTTTTTAAAGACAATCCTCACAAGTTCCGTAGAACTGTAAATCATAGCCTTCTATTTCACCATTAAAATTTTTAGAAGCGTCCGCTATAATCTTCTCGTCTGCTACATAGTCCAAATCCAGCACTCTTCCGCACTTCCTGCACACAAAATGATTATGTGCTTCTGTGAATCCGTCAAAATGGTCCGGTCCTATTCCCGTTGATATCTTAAGTATCTGACCATTCTCCGCCAGAAAAGATAGATTCCTGTATACAGTTCCAAGGCTTATGTTTGGCTCCCCGACCTGTACACTTTCGTAAACCATATCCGCAGTTGGATGATCTCTTCTGCTCTGCAAATTTTTCAAAATACACTCTCTTTGTCTTGAATACTTTGCCATAATTCCTGCTTTCTTCTAAAATAGTAATAGTTACTAATATCAATATATCATGTTTTTTCAAAATGTCAACACAAAAAAATAATTTTTTTCTTTTATATCAGCTTTCTTTTATATTACCTTGTACTCCAGCCATTTTCTGCTGACAAAACGCCATACGAAGAATATAAATCTGAAGGTCCAGTCCACTATCATTGCAAGCCAGACTCCTATTGCGCCCCAGCCCAGCCAGATGCCGAACACTATGCTCAAGAGGATTCTGAATACCACCATTGAGAAAATGGATATAAACATGCAGTACTTCACGTCTCCTGCCGCACGCATGGCATTGGGCAGGGTAAAGGCTGTCGGCCACATAAACATAGCCATGCCGTCATGAATCATGACAAGAATATAGGCATACTTATATGCTTTTGGAGATAAGGCAAAAAGCCTGAGCAGCCAGGGCAGGGATATTAGGATTACTGAATTCACTGCGATTGTAATGATATAGGTTATCTTCCATAGCTTCTTTGTATAATAGACTGCCTGTTCCTTTTCTCCTGCTCCCATACACCGTCCCACCACTGTAATCATGGCAAGGTTCATAGCCTGTCCTGCGATACAGCCCATGGCATCCAGTGTGTTTGCCACTGCATTTGCTGCAATCTGATAGGTTCCAAAGAGGGCAATTATGCTGACTACCAGCACTCGTCCAAGCTGAAACAAGCCATTTTCTATACCGCTTGGAATGGCTATATTCAGGATTCTGCGCACCATATTGCTTTCCCATTTGAAGACCTCCCTCATATTTACAGATACTGGAAGATTTTTCTTGGTTGCCAGATAAAGCAGGACAATTGCTCCAAGGATTCTGGCTGCCAGTGTGGAAAGAGCGGCTCCTGCTGCCCCCATAGACAGACCAAAGATTAGGATAGCATTTCCGATTGCGTTAAATATATTCATGCCGATTGATATTTTCATTGAGATTTTGGCATTGCCCATAGACCTGAAAATTGCTGCACTTGCATTGTAGACAGCAAGAAATGGGTATGACCATGCCGAGATTAAAAAGTATATGCAGGCACTATCCATTACATCAGACTCGATTGCGCCAAACAATAATCTGAGTATGGATTTATTTCCTATTATAGATACGAGCATAAAACCTGCCGCTATGACAAAGGCTACTGTGATAAGCTGGGTGGCTGCTCTGGATGCACTTTTGGGATTTTGGCTGCCAAGATACTGGGATACCACTACAGCTCCACCTGTTGCCACCGCTGCAAATATACTTATAAGTAGATTATTTATCATATCAACAAGAGAGACACCTGACATAGCTGCCTCTCCTGCATATGAAATCATGACTGTATCCACCATGCCTACTGTTATGGCAAGGATTTGCTCTATGATAAGCGGATAGATTAATTTCTTGAGTTCTGCTGATGTAAACATACTTTTTTCCATTTTATTTCACCTGCAATTTCTTAATGTATGCCTACATAATACACCTACTCAAGCTGTAATTCCATCATGTGATGATATATTCCATTCTGTTTTTTAAGTGCTGCCGGGCTGCCCTGTTCTGCAACCACGCCATCCTTCAAGACTACAATCTTGTCTGCCCCATCTACGGTTCTCATTCTGTGGGCAATGATTAAAACTGTCTTGTTCTGGATGAGGTTTGATATGGATTCCTGAATCAGAGACTCATTATCCACGTCAAGTGAAGCTGTGGCTTCATCCATCAGAATGATTGGTGCATCCTTAAGGAAGGCTCTGGCAATTGATATTCTTTGTCTCTCACCGCCTGACAATTCAGAACCGTTTTCGCCCACCATTGTGTTCCACTTGTCAGGAAGCTTCTCCACAAATTCCTCGCAGTAGGCAAGTCTTGCTGCCTGCATGACTTCTTCATCTGTGGCATCCTTTTTACCGATACGGATATTTTCCATTATGGTGTTGTTAAAGAGGATGACATCCTGAAATACTATTGAGTAAAGGGACATAAGCTTCTCAGGGTCAATCTGGGCGACCTCCATACCGCCAACCGTGATTTTACCCTTATTGTAATCCCAGAATCGTGTAGCCATTCTGGAAACCGTGGTTTTACCACCGCCTGATGGTCCAATCAGGGCTGTCACCTCGCCCTGCTTTGCAGTAAAGGTCACATCTTTAAGCACCTGCTCGCCATCATTGTAGGAAAATGCCACATTGGAAAATTCA
>URLU01000086.1 GCA_900548765.1 uncultured Lachnobacterium sp. | reverse complement strand
CTGGAATTGAGAATGCATCACAAAACTCAACGAACTCCGCAGCCTTCTCACATCCCTTTGCTGTTAAAGAAATATCAAACTCTTCTACTTTCTTTCCTTCTTCATCATAAACTATAGAACAGTTTGCGATTGCACCAACAGTCATGCCGTTTAATCTTACAAAACCTGTTACCATGTTCTTTGCGAAATTCTTCTTTACCTCAAAGAAATTATGGTCATCAGCAATCTCAGCAAGGAGGAATCTCGGGTCTTCCTTCATCTCTGCCATGCTGTTGCAGGCTCTGTTTAAATCATCTTCACAGGAATCTGTGTATGGGTCTCCTTCATTATTAGATGGTAATAATGATACAAGAGCTCTGATTTCAGCAATAATCTCATCCTCTGAACCATAGCTGTCTACACAGCCATTGTTCTCGCTCTGGAATTTAGCGGAAGCTGTATCACATTTTTCAACTCTGTTTCCCTCAATAGAGTCTGGAGAATTAACAAACATCCTACCCTTTGACTCTTCGATAAAAGCGAAATCACAGAGCGCTGGAACTACTGAAAGTCCTCCACCGCAGTTTCCAAACACACCACAGATCTGTGGAATAACACCATTTGCAGCTACTTCCTTTGCGTATATCTGACCGAAGCCATCAAGCGCATCAAAAGACTCCTGAAGACGGATACCACCGCAATCGATAAATCCAATCACTGGTGCGCCCATTTTCATTGCCATGTCATACACAGAAGCAATCTTCCTTGCATGCATTTCACCGATTGTACCATTCAGTACTGATGCGTCCTGACTGTAAATGAAAACTAAGTTTCCATCAATCAGACCATGTCCGATGATTACACCATCAGATGGAGTTTTTGCTGCAGTAAGATTGAAGTCTGTACTACGTGCTGTTACGAGAGAACCAATTTCCATAAAGCTGTTCTCATCGACCAACTTAGCAATTCGCTGCATTGCCAAGTTCTCATTGTTACTACTCATTTTATGACCTCCATTTATAAAAAAATAAAATTTTTCGCTATTATGATAATATATCATTTAGGAAAAAATTTCAACTTTTATTGTTAAAAATTTCACTATATTTTCCTAAAAATCGCCATGAACATTATACACAGACAATGCTCATGGCGGTTAACTTTTTTAAAGAATTTACTTAAATATCTAAATCAACCTTCATCTCAGCCTCAGCTTCCTGCTTGAACTCCTCTACCTGCATAGGGCTTAGTACTGGAAGTTCATCAACCGAGTGGACTCCAAAGCTTCTCAAAAACTCTTCTGTCGTACCAAACAAGAGTGGTCTTCCCGGTGCATCAAGTCTACCCAGCTCGCAGACCAGATTGTATTCCACCAGTTTGCTTATGGCATGGTCACTGGATACACCTCTGATTTTTTCCACCTCTACCCTTGTAACCGGCTGCTTATAGGCTATTATAGACAGAGTTTCCAGCAGGACATCTGTCAGCACTCTCTTCTTAGGCTGCTTGGCTATCCTGATAAGATACTCATACATTTCTGTCTTGGTACACATCTGATATGAGCCGTCAAGCTCCATAATTGTCACACCGCGCTTTGAATTATTTAATTCTTCCTGCATCTCCTCTATGAGCTTTTTAGTCTTATTCTTATCAAGCTCCAACGCATCAGCAATTTTTTCCAGCTCTACGGATTCACCCATAGTGAACAAAATAGCTTCAATTACCGCCTTATAATCTCTATCTTCCATTTATATTAATCCCCTGATATTATGCAGCTATTTTTGAATCTATCTTGATATCATCAAAAATCTTTTCCTGCGAAATAATAATTTTTCCCATT
Organism: uncultured Lachnobacterium sp.; assembly: GCA_900548765.1. Lineage (GTDB taxonomy): Bacteria > Bacillota > Clostridia > Lachnospirales > Lachnospiraceae > Roseburia. Next base: position 7,075 of record URLU01000086.1, on the reverse strand, counting down.
TTCATCAACTCCAGGATTGCTAAAAACGTAACTATAACGTCGACCTTAGAAGCCTGCTCTTCAAGAATCCCTCTGAAACTGAAGTGTTTATGTTCTGCCGCATACTCTGTAAGCTGAGCCATTTTATCCTCAAGGGAAACCTCTTCCTTCTGGATTTTACCAAATTTAGACCTGACAGGATCAATTTTTTCTACCTGTTTTTTCATGATACTCTGGAAAATATCATTTAACTTGGCAAGAGTCACATCCGACACAAGCTCATTGATGTCAACAGGCTCCTCATATGCCAGCACCTCTGCTGGAATTGTCGGCTCCTTAAACATGGTCTTGCAGGCATCAATCTGTCTGTCCTTAAGCTCGTAAGCCATGCACTTGTACATCTTGTACTCCAATAACTGCTGGACAAGCTCTGCTCTTGGATCCTCTTCTTCCTCCTCATCTGTAACCTCAGATGGCAGAAGCATCTTGGATTTGATATCAATAAGTGTAGCAGCCATAACTAGAAACTCACTTAAGACATCCAAATCTCTTCGTTTCATCTCTGCAATATATTCCATATATTGCGCAGTAATCTCAACGATTGGAATATCATATATATTTACTTTATTCTTATCAATAAGATGTAATAATAAGTCCAGAGGTCCTTCAAAGACCTGAAGCTTTACATTTAGTTCCATATATTGCTGCCTTTCATTATTTCAATACCCAGATATTGTAGCAGTATATGCAGCTAATTTCAAGACAAATTTCCAATATTTAGTTTGCCAAAGCTACCAAAGTATCTACATCTAGTGTTCCCCAGGAATAATCTCCATTCTCCCTGCTCCGTTTGCAGCTATTATACAGCATAAGCTTGATTTCTTCAGGTCTGAGAGCAGGATTCCTTTCCAGCACAAGTGCTATGGCTCCGCTGACCATAGGTGTGGACATAGATGTCCCTGTTTTGTATTCGTACCCTCCATCATGATTCGATATGCTTCTTATCCTATAGCCGGGGGCCAGCACCTCCGGTTTTACTATGCAGCACCTGTTTGGTCCGCGGCTTCCAAAGCTTTTAGGGTCAGATGAACCGACAGTTATAATTTTTCTGGATATTCCCGGAACTGTGATTGTAAATTCATCTGGTCCATCATTTCCAGCGGCAGCGACAACTACTACTCCACAGTCCCATATTTTTTCTACCAAATCCAATATATCCCTTTGCTCACCTATCCCTGCACCTGGAGTAAATCCTATGGAAAAATTTAAGATTCTGATATTATACCGGATATAGTTCTCAATAATCCAGTTAAGGCACCTGATAATATCCCATGAATTTCCCCGTCCGCTTTCGTCCAATACTTTAAGCTCAATCAGGGCAGCTTTGGGGGCTATTCCAAAGGAATCTGCTGCTATTATGCCTGATATGTGGCTTCCGTGGGAATTATCGTCATAGCACTTATTTCTATGACGTATAAAATCCTTGAAATATGATATATTTTCCGCTATCTCATGGTGCATAAATGCACCTGTATCAAGAACGGCAATTCCTATTCCTTTTCCTGTCAGTCCGTTTTCGTATACCTCTTTTGCATTTATTGCAGCTCTGATATTTTCCATTTTTAACTATAATATGCCTTTTTACATATTATGCTATATATTATTCCATTAAATCCAGCCGCCAATATGCTTTCCTGCGTTCTTTTGCATAAAAAGCCAGCCACTAACGACTTCTATTGTATACTTTGGCATACAGAAAACCCGTCATCGCAGCTCTTCTTACATACTTTGGTATATAGAAAACTTTCCACCGGCAGCTTTTCCTGCACACTTTGCTATAAAAATACCGACCTTCAATTGTCAGATTTTAAATCTGAATTTGGAAGGCCGGTATAAACCATTGTATTTAGTTCAGCATATTAAAACGCACTAATTTCCATTCAATTATGCCTCTGCCGGAACATCCTTGATAGAGAAGCTGATACGTCCCATCTTGTCTTTTCCAAGACACACAACCTTAACCTTGTCTCCAAGTGTAAGGACATCTTCAACATGGTTAATTCTCTCGTTTGCAATCTTAGAAATATGAACCATTCCTTCTTTTCCAGGAGCGAACTCGATGAAAGCACCAAACTCTTTAATGCTTACAACAGTTCCTTCGAAAATCTGTCCCTGCTCAAAGTCTGTTGTGATTGTCTTAATCATATCAATGGCAGCAGCAATCATCTTCTTGTCTGTACCGCATACAGATACGCTTCCCTCATCTGTAATGTCAATCTTAACACCTGTACGATCAATAATCTCGTTGATTGTCTTACCCTTCTGTCCAACAACATCACCAATCTTAGATGGATCAATTGTAATCTGTTCAATCTTTGGAGCCCACTCATTGACTTCTTTTCTAGGCTCGGCAATAGCCTTGCTCATTACCTCATCCATGATGTAGATACGGGCCTCACGAGTTCTTGCGATAGCCTCCTCTACGATTGGACGTGTAAGTCCGTGAATCTTAATATCCATCTGAATAGCTGTGATTCCTTCATGTGTACCAGTTACCTTGAAGTCCATATCTCCAAAGAAATCCTCAAGTCCCTGAATATCTGTAAGTACTACATAATCATCATCTGTGTCTCCTGTTACAAGACCACATGAGATACCGGCAACCATAGACTTGATTGGAACACCGGCAGCCATAAGCGACATACATGATGCACATGTTGAAGCCATTGATGTAGAACCATTTGACTCAAAGGTCTCAGATACAGCACGGATTGTATATGGGAACTCCTCTTCGCTAGGAAGAACAGCCATAAGAGCCTTCTCAGCTAATGCTCCATGTCCAATCTCACGACGTCCCGGTCCACGAGAAACCTTTGTCTCTCCAACAGAGTATGCTGGGAAGTTATAATGGTGCATATATCTCTTTGTTGTTACATTTGCATCAATTCCATCAATCTTCTGAACCTCAGATAATGGGGCAAGTGTAACGATATCACAAATCTGTGTCTGTCCACGAGTAAACATAGCAGAGCCATGAACTCTAGGGATTAAATCTACCTCAGCAGCAAGAGGTCTTATCTGGTTAATTGCTCTTCCATCTGGACGCTTGTGATCCTTGAGAATCATCTTGCGGACAGTCTTCTTCTGATACTGGTAAATAGCCTCACCTAATACAGCAAGGTATTCCTCATTATCAGCAAATGCCTCCTCTAATTTCTCAGTTACAGCTTTGATATTTGCTTCTCTCTTCTGCTTCTCATCTGTGAATACAGCTTCCTCCATCTGTTCTGGAGTTACGATAGCCTTAATATCCTCAAACATCTGCTCCGGAATAGCACAGCTTGTATACTCAAATTTTTCTTTGCCAATCTCTGCGCGAATCTTTTCCATGAACTCGATAACAGTCTGGTTTACATCATGACACTTGTAAATAGCCTCAATCATCTTAGCCTCAGGAACAACGTTTGCTCCGGCCTCAATCATGATAACCTTTTCCTTTGTAGAAGCAACTGTAAGCTGAAGATCTCCATTATCCCACTGCTCCTGGCTTGGGTTAACAATAAGCTCTCCATCTACGAGTCCCATCTGTGTCATGGCACATGGTCCATCAAATGGAATATCAGAAATATGAACTGCTAAAGCTGTACCAATCATTGCAACAATCTCAGGACGGCATTCTGGATCTACTGACATAACAAGGTTATTGAGTGTTACATCATTACGCATGTCCTTTGGAAAAAGAGGTCTCATTGGACGATCGATTACACGGTCTGTAAGGATGGCATTCTCAGAAGCCTTTCCCTCTCTCTTATTAAATCCTCCTGGGATTTTGCCAACAGAATACATCTTCTCCTCAAACTCAACACTGAGTGGGAAGAAATCTACTCCATCTCTTGGCTTATCTGAAGCTGTTGCCGTAGATAATACTGTTGTGTCACCGTATTTGATTAAAGCAGCGCCATTTGCCTGTGCGGCTACTCTTCCGATATCAACAGTAAGAGTCTTGCCAGCAAGTTCCATTGAATAACTTTTGTACATATCAATTCTCCTTAAAATATATATTAACAGAACTCCGAAACTACTGAACAATACATGGCTTCATATACTCTTCAGTGGTCTCGGTATAGATTCTGTCATTTTTTGTATACAATCTGCTTGTATAAACAAAGATAGAGCGGAATATAAATACTCCGCTCTAAGTAAACAATTACTTTCTGAGACCTAAACGCTCGATAAGTGAACGATATCTCTCGATATCTGTCTCCTTGAGGTATGCAAGTAAGCCACGTCTCTGACCAATCATCTTTAACATACCACGTCTTGAATGATGATCCTTTGGATTCTCTTTTAAGTGCTCAGTTAACTCAGCGATTCTTGCTGAAAGAATTGCTACCTGAACCTCTGGAGAGCCTGTGTCTCCCGGTGTTCTACCATACTCTGCTATAATTGCCTGTTTCTTTTCCTTTGCGATCATTATTAGATCCTCCTTATAAATATTATATTACGCCCAAATTACCTGATACTCAGCGGAAGGTCGGAGTGTCCATCTACCGAGCATGGGCAAAACTATACTTACGAAGTATAGCATAGGTAATCATAATTGTAAACCCATAAAAAAGCTAATTAGTTAAAATATCTAACCACACATACAGGGCTTCTGTAAAATGCATTTGATATTTTAATACCATCTCTCTTGTTGCTGGCATGTACAATCTGTCCATTTCCAATATAAATGGCAACATGGTTTATACTCTTGCCACTTCCGTAGAAGAATAAATCTCCCGGCTGTGCCTCTGAAGCACTGATCTTGGTGCCATATGCCGGCTGTGCTCTTGAGGAATGTGGCAAGTATATACCATACTGTGCCATAATCTGCATTGTAAATCCGGAACAGTCAACACCCTTTGTCAGGCTTGTACCACCCCAGACGTATCTGTTTCCAACATACTGTAAAGCATTCTGTACAAGGGCAACTCTCACATCAGATACCCCATCGCCATATTTAATCTCAGTAATTGTCTTTGCTGTAGGAAGCTTCTTTGATACAGCTACATAATCTGCTGATACATAACCATACTCATCATCAACTTCTACCTGAATCCAGCCGCTTCCATCATTCTCCTGAGATACGACCAAATCCTCCCCATCGCCTACAAGTGATAAAATGCTTGAATCTGTAGAAGCCTCTGAACGGACATTAAGTGTTGTTGTTCCTGCCTCTACAGTGGCAACTGTCTTTATTTCTTCCTCAGCAATAGCCAGAGCCTCGTCGCCGGTTACAATGTATTCTGACTTCACATATCCTGTAACCTTGCCAGACTCTATCTGTGTCCAGTCGCCCTCTACACCGAGAATCTCACAGGCATTATGGTTGGTCATCTTTCCAACAATACTGCCCTCTGTAGAAGCACTGTCCCTGATATTTAAGTTGCCCTCACCTATAACTGACATGGCAATATTTTCATATCCACACTGCTCTGCAGCATTTAACTGCGAAGCATCAACTGTGCCATCAGCTGAATCACCTACTACTGCTGGAGCTGTAGATGTGACAGAAACCAACAGATCTGATGTCACACCAGCCGAAATAGTAGCTGTATTTAAGGTCGAATTGCTTAAATCCGCTGCCAGACCGGCAACAATTGTATTATTATCATCATCATTTTTTTCTGAACCATTCGAAATACCAGTTATCACACTGATAACTAATGCAAATACCAATATAGCTGACACTTGTATTTTGCTCTTTTTTGAAAATTTCATATTTCCTCCAATCAACTGCTAAACAAGCTTTCCGAAAAAGTATAGCAAGGATTTATTACAATGTCAACATAACTATGTAACATTTCTGTAATAATTAATAGTTTTATTAATATCTGCACTCATCTGGTACTTTAAATCATCGATTGAATCGAATTTTTTCTCTGGTCGGATAAACTCAATAAACATAACAGTGACAATCTCGTCATATACATCCTGTGAAAAATCAATAATATAAGTTTCCACACCTACAGGATTGTTTCCCGCTATGGTTGGCTTCCTGCCTACGTTTGTCACACCGAAATATTCTTTGTCCTTTACAAGGATTTTTGTAGCATAGACTCCGAAAGGAGGCAGTAATTTTTCTTTCGGCAATACTAAATTAACAGTAGGTATACCAATGGTTCTGCCTATTCTCCTGCCATGTACCACCCTGCCCTTGACAAAGTAAGGATAACCAAGCAGATGATTGGCTTTTTTTATATTTCCGCCTGCAATCTCTTCCCTTATATATGTACTGCTTATATCCCTGTTGTCCTCTTGCAGCTTGTTAAGTACAATAAGTTCATAAGATAATTCGTCCGATAATTCCTGCAAAAGCTTATAATCGCCAGCTCTCCTGTGTCCAAAATGAAAGTCTTTTCCAACTACGATACACTTGATATTGAGACTTTTCACTATCCATTCTACAAAAGTTCTTGGCTCCATACACATGACATCCTTTGTAAAAGGACATTCAATCAGGTAGTCAACTCCTGCCTCTTCAAATATATAGTGCTTTTCCTCGTTTGTAGTCAAAACCTTTGCTTCAACCCCAGTCACCTCACTTCTTGGCGGTATATCAAAGGTAAACACTATGCTCTTTAAAGAATCTGTACTTGTCTTTTCTTTTAATATTTCAATGAGTGTCTCGTGTCCACGATGAAGTCCATCAAATTTTCCCATTGTTATAACGGATGGCTCATCAACATGAAAATCAAGCGTTTTACTAATATATTTCATACATTCCAGTCCTAAAATTTATTCATAAAAGATTTTAACCGGTTTAAAATCCCCTGTTTCCTCAATATAGTTATATATTCCGACAAAGCAGCCCTTGTAATCATATAATCTATAGGCTGCCCCATCTATAAAATCAGCTTCAGTCTCTACCGCTTCTTTTATAAATGAAACCGGTATCCGGTTTCCATTAACCACATATTTCTGTGCAGTTTCAATGACACTTGCCGCAGGCAGATTATCAAATACAGAATCAATCGGAATCACAAAATCCTGTCCTGTCTTAAGCATTTCTTCAAGCTCAGACAGTCTGTAGGCATCTGCAAGCTTAAAGCCT
>URLU01000085.1 GCA_900548765.1 uncultured Lachnobacterium sp. | reverse complement strand
AGGCTGGGCTAAGTTCCATGAAATCATTATCATTTTCCTTACCCTCGTTTTTTTCTTTATCCTGTTCTTGATTAGCCTTTTTCTCATTTCCCTGCTTCTGGAGAATACCTGCCAAGCCTTTAGAAAAAGTTTCATCCTTATTCTCCACCCTGATTTCTGCCAGTTCCTCATCATCCAGTCCTGCTATAGGACTTTTAAGAACTGCTGCCATAGGTATATCCTGATATGGATTGTCAAGAATTTTGAGCATGGCAAGTACAATCTGCACCTCGTAAGCAGAAAAATATCCCATCTGTGAGGTGACATGAGCCGGTATGCCACAGTCCTTTAGCACATCCGCAAACTCTGCGCCCCAGCTTGAGAGACTTCTGGCAAGAATCACTATGTCAGAATACTTTGCGCCCTTTGCCACTAAGTCCTGAATTCTTCTGGCAGTCATAAGTGCCTCTATCCTGACCGCCTTACTGTCCTCATCCAGCAATGTGTCTGCCAGCCCCTCATCCTTCAAATCCGCAAGGATAAGCTCAGGTTTCATACCATCAGCTTCCTCAAACTGCGCACCACAGTAGAGGGCAGAATCCTCGTCATAGGACACCTTTCCCAGGTCTGGTGCCATGATTTTATAAAAAATATCATTACAGAAATCAATGACTTCCTTTCTGCTTCGGAAATTTTTGTGCAGGTCAATCCTCTGATTTTTGCTCTCCTTAAGCTCAAAGCTGTTATACTTTGTCATAAAAAGCTCTGGCTTTGCCTGTCTGAACCTGTAGATACTCTGCTTTACATCACCAACCATAAACATGTTGTTCTGCCCGTCTGCACATCTTGAAATAGCAGTCATGATGTCTTCCTGCACCTGATTGCTGTCCTGATACTCGTCAATCATGATTTCCTCAAAATGCTTTGAAAATTGGATGGCGGTCTCTGTCCTCTCCATGCTTTCCTCATCCACCAGTATTCTCAGGGCAAAATGCTCTATATCGCTAAAGGTTGCTATCCGCTTTTCGCACTTTCTGACTTCCATGAGCTTATTATACTCACTGGACAGTCTGACCAGCTCATCCACTATATCCGCCTGTCCCTTTATATGCTCTGTGAGCTCTGGAATGTCCACAGTGAAATAGGCTTTAATTATGCTGTTTATGCCATCCTTTATTGCATTTCTGGCATTTTTGATGCTTTCCTTGGCTGCCTCTTCCCCATCAAAGCCACGTACCGCTGCAATTGCAGGCATTTTAAACTTATCGAAAAACTCCTTAAGAGCCACAAAATCCCTGATATCATCAAGGGACTCCATAAGTGTCTTATCATTTTCCAGAGTCATGACATACTTTTCAAGTCCTGCCACAGACTTTGCCCGCTCTGTAAGGGCTGCAAGCTGGTCTCTGTACTCTCCCATCATCATGAGCACATAGTCCGTTATATTTTTTATCATGTCAGTCTGTAGGAGTTCTTCCTCATCCTCTATATGGTATATTTGAGAAAGTCCCTCTATCCATTTTAAAGGCCAGGAGGCACTCTCTGCCTCATGATATATTTTAAGGACCATATCCCTCACAGCGTTGTCATTTCTGCCTGACGAATAGGAATCAATAAGCTTTAAAAATGTCCCATTGTCCTCTTTTGTATAATTGCTCTCAAATAATTCCGCAATCACTTCATTTTCAAGCAGTGTCACCTCACCGCTGTCTGCAATTCTGAAATCAGGATCCAGATTTATCTCCTCGAAATGATTTCTGACAACGAAGAGACAGAAAGCATCTATTGTGGTAATCTGGGCATTATGAATGAGAGATGCCTGTTTCTCCAGATTCTCATCCGTCTCATTTTTCTCGTTTGCAAGCTGCCGCTTGGTCTCGATTGCTTTTGCAATTCGCTCTCTCATCTCTGCAGCTGCTGCCTTGGTAAATGTAACAACCAGCATTCTGTCAATATCCACAGGCTTCTCATCCTCCAAAATCCTGTGAATTATTCTCTCCACCAAAACAGCAGTCTTACCCGAACCAGCCGCTGCCGATACCAGAATATTTCTGTCTCTGTAATCAATTACCTTTTGTTGTTCCTCAGTCCACTTTACCGCCAAAATTTACTCCTCACCTGTAAGCTTATTCATCGCGTTTGCTTCTATCATCTTGTCCAGAACATCACTTTTATCTATCTTCAGCCTGCTCTTATCCGAAAGCCCCGGAAGCTTTGCCCTGACACCGCAAATGCTCTCATATGCACAGTATTTGCAGCTATCTGTGTTTACATCTATCCTGCCATCAAACATATCCTGTCCCAGTTCTTTTATCTTGGTTGCTGCAAAATCCCTGACAACCTCAAATTCCTCCTGGGATAAAACGCTTGATCTGGCAGACAGGGAGCCGTTTTTATTTATCTGTACAGGTATTGCCAGAGATTCGGATTCAAAATCCTTATCCATAGCCCTGTATATTTTCTCCTCGCTGCCCACAACCCCATCCGGTCTTAATTTTTTCAGGATAATGTCATCTATTTCCTTTTCTGTAAGATTGTCGGAAACCTCAATTGTCGGGTCATCTATGTGGTAATAGAGTATGCCTGCCGGTGCTATGTTCATGTCTGGGTGTGCCAGCTTGTTTTTTTCTATAGCCGCATTCAGATAAACCACCAGCTGAAGCTGGGTGCCTTCATATACCTTAACCAAATCAAACTGTGTGCCGCCTGACTTGTAATCCACGACCTTTACATACATTTTGTCTGCATCCAGACAGGTATCTACCCTGTCTATTCGACCGCCCAAATCAATGCTTCTCTTGTCTCCAAAATCAAAATGCAGCTTATCTGTCTCCGATATATCGCTGAATGAGACCTCAAACTCCTTTGGCACAAAGCTGCCCCTTCTGACCTGATTAGTGAGAGCCCAGATTGTCTCCAAAAATATGCCCTTCATCCGCTCCATCATATGCCTTGCTTCCCCTGTCACAGAATCATCTGCAAACACATATGGCTCAAAGGCTTCTTCTATAGCTGTCTCTGCCAGCTCATCCCTAATTTCATCACTTACCGAAAACCAGTCTGACTCTGAATTTTCCAGTTTCAGGCTGTAGTGCTTCAGTGCTTCATGGTATATATTTCCAATATCCACATTCTCAAAGCCCTTTATTTCTCTCTCCCTGAGTCTCAAACCATACTTAAGATAATAGGCATAGGCACATCTGGCGTACTGCTCGATTCGTGTGACACTGCCCTCTATATGATTGCCATAGACAGCCCTTGCCACATTACTGCTGATTGGATTATTGCTGAAGCCTGCGTATTTTGCCTGTATGAGCCGCTCAAGCTCATCCCTGTCCTTATCATAAAAATACCTGGCAATCCTGTACCAGTCCTCATCCGGCTCATTACAAAGCAGATAATTTCTGGCAGCCCGCTCTGTGGAAATATCAAGCTGCTCACTCACTTCCAGAATCGTATTCTCTGACAGCTTCTCGTACATGCGCTTTATTACGCCTACCAGATATGACGGCAGTATGGTTTTTCCTGTGGCATCAAGCCTTGAATAGCTGATATGAAGCTTGTTAGATGGCTTGGTCATGTTGAGATAGAGATAATACCTCTGTATAAAAGTAAGCTCTCTGGCTCCCGGTGCCAGCTCCACATCCATTTCCCTAAGGGCTTCTCGTTCGTACTGGGATATTATGCCTCCCTTAGTCACACTCTTTGGCACAATTCCATCATTTACACCTAAGAAAAATAAAACCTTTACACCATTAAGTCTTGTTCGCTCAATATCCCCCACCATCACATTGTCATATCCCGGTGGAATGGCAGCGACGGATGCAGCATCAAAACCAGCATCGAGGATTTCCGTAAATTCACGGATTCCGATTTTCTCCTCTCCCAGGATTGATACATACTTTTCAAAAAGAGAAATGACTATCTCATAAATCTGACCATATTCCTTTGATTTTACCTGCTCTCCAAGCTTTAACAGTTCATTTTCCTTCTCTGCAAGCTTCTTTTCCACATCAAGCCTCACAAAAAGCTCATAGAGGGCAATAATTTTCCCCCTTACATCCGAGTCTTTATCCTTAAATACCATGACAAGAGGCTCTAAAAGCTGGTAGATGGTCTCTCTCAAACTGTTCATTTCTTCCAAATCATACTCGTTTTTATTGCGGGTGCTTCTAAGCCATCTCTTGCTCCAGGCTGATCTGCCCCTGATTCCTGTTGCCAGTATATAATTTTCCAATGTATCGATTTTTTCATCCTCAATGTCACAAAAGCCGCATCTTAAGAACCTGAAGACCGCCTCATAGGAAAAGTCCTTTTCTATTATTTCCAGTGCAGCCCTCACAAATTCTATAAAGGGATGAAACAAAATATCCTTTGTAGTATCAAGGAAAAATGGGATATTGTACTGGGTGAAAATCCGTTCTACATAGTTACTGCAGTTCTCCACATCGCCAGTCACAATGGCGATTTCCTTATATCTCATTCCCTTGTTCTGCACATAGTCATTTATCATTCTTGCAGTGTATACAAGCTCTTCCTTAGGATTCTTGCAGCTTGTAAGTGTAATATCTGAGACCTCCAGACTGTATTTTTTACCATTTTTTCTGAAAAGATTCTGCTCCAGGAAAAACATCTCCTCAGATTCTTTGAATCTGTAGTCTTTTTTCCCCTGCAGCACAACCGGTTCCGCTACATCCACATGGAGGTCTCCTGCCATTTTCATGAGTGACCTGATGGTCTTTTTAGGCATATAAAAAAGCTCATGCATGCCAGTACAGTTGTAAAAAGCCCCCTCTTCCCTTGAATCTATGGTAAGGGTCACATATATCTGCTCACAGATTTTAAGAAGCTCGCTCATCAGTTCATTCTGCACAGGTGTAAAGCCTGTAAATTCATCAAACACAATCACAGAATCCCTTAGTATTTCAGAATCTCCTGCCACACCTTTAAGGACATTTAAGAGTTCCTCTGCTGTTATATATTTATCCTTCATGAAGTCGTTAAAGCCCTCGTACATAACCAGCACATCAGAGAGCTTGGCTGCAAGCACCGGTGACAGCTTGCCCGAATTAATATAGGCGCGAAGCTGCTCCGGGCTGATATTGTACTGCATAAGCTCTGACAGCAGCGATTTGATTTCTCCTATATATCCCATCCTGCTTATGTTTGGTCTTAGGACAGTAAGCTTATCCTCTATGCCCTGTGCCACCTTCCTTAAGACAAGATTTTTACCCGTCTCCTCCAGCACCTTTACATTTTTGATTCCAAGCTCATCAAAGACCCTGTAGGCAAGTCTCTGGAAGGATAAGACATCAATATTCATGATGGCTTTATTCTGGGACAGTTCCACCAGCTTCTTCTGTGTCTGCATGGTAAACTGCTCTGGAACAATCACAAGATAATTTTTTGTAATATTTTGTGAGGCTTCTTCTGTTATTTTTCTATATATATACTCTGATTTTCCACTTCCTGAATTTCCAAGAATAAACTGTAATGCCATATAGAGTTCCTACCTCCTGTAACACCATATGCTCTTTATCTGTGGCAGCAAATCACTTATCTCCCAGTGCTTTTTGCTGTTTATGTAACTATTTGGGTCATTTACTATAATTTTGCCATCCTCATCTATGCCGGTAAGCACAATAAAATGCCCTGTATAGGTAAAATCTCCCGGCTCCATGGAACAAATCATAGGTGACTGGCTTGACAGATTGTGCTCTATATACCACTGGGTTATATTACCGCTTTCAACTGTAAGCCCCAGATTTCTGGCGCCCTCTGTCATCAGATTCCATGAGGTTCCCTGACCGCTTATATAATAGTCGTTTGACATTGAAAACATAGCTATATCATATGGGTTGTATTCTGCATCATTTGTAAGTCCGCAAACCACCATAGCAAGGCATGTGGGTCCACATCCGTTTACTCCGAAGAAATCAGTTCCATACATACAGTATCCCCAGCGCTTATCCCACTGTATGAAAAGGGGGATCTCACCTTCCACTATCTCGTCGGATATGTCCATATCAAATTCTGTATCCTGATATTCAGCATATGAGTCTACAAAATCTGCTGTTTCTGGGTATTTTTCCTTTAATTCCAGCAGACTGTCAGGTATATATATATCTTCATCATCTGTCTTATCGCTGCCCTCTCTGCTGTTATCTGTCCTGCTGTCACTGGCTTTTTTATCTGCCTTGCCTGTGTTTTCAGCATCGTCTGTTTTACCTACACTGCCTATGTTTTCTGCATCGCCTGTTTTATCTGTATTAGTTCCGGTTATACTGGCATTGTCAGCTCTTACCACAGTCACCATTTTACCAAATTTTCCAAATACTATAATCATGGCAGTTATAACTGTCACTACACCTGCTGCCATAATGCACTTTATAAATATATCGTTCTTATCGTTCACTTAATTTTCTCCCTTGTAAAAAAACATGATTATCATGATAGTATTATACTGTTACTGCCACGATACTGGCAACAGGAAAACTGTGTATTCTATTGAATTTACTTAACAAGAAAACCCAAAGAGCTGCAACTCTTTGGGCTTTCGTTTGTGTCAACTATCAACACTTATATCCTTTTGCATCTGCATACTATACCATATGCTGTCAGAAATATCAAGTATTCCCCGAATGATTAGTTCTATGCCTTTTTCATTAGTGGTGGAATAAACGGATTCCAGTAAAGCTCATGACCATATCGTACTTATTACATGTATCAATTACATGGTCATCTCTCACAGAACCACCTGGCTGTGCAACATATTTTACACCGCTCTTATGTGCACGCTCGATGTTATCTCCAAATGGGAAGAAAGCGTCTGAGCCAAGTGCCACATCAGTATTCTTATCAAGCCATGCTCTCTTTTCCTCTGCCGTAAATACCTCAGGCTTAACCTTAAAGAATTTCTGCCATTCGCCCTCAGCGAGCACATCCATATAATCCTCTCCCATATATAGGTCGATTGTATTATCACGGTCTGCTCTCTTGATGTTGTCTACAAACTGAAGTCCAAGAACCTGTGGAGACTGTCTGAGCCACCAGTTATCAGCCTTTGAGCCTGCAAGTCTTGTACAGTGGATACGTGACTGCTGTCCTGCGCCAATACCTATTGCCTGACCGCCCTTTACATAACATACTGAGTTTGACTGTGTATACTTAAGTGTAATCATGGCAATAGTGAGGTCAATCTTTGCCTGCTCTGTAAGAGCCTTGTTCTCTGTCACAATATTTGAGAAGAAATTTTCATCAATATTTAACTCGTTTCTTCCCTGCTCAAATGTGATACCAAATACATCCTTTCTCTCAATTGGAGCTGGAACGTAATCCGGGTCTATCTCAATAACACAGTAATTACCATTTTTCTTTGCCTTTAAAATCTCAAGAGCCTCATCTGTATATCCAGGAGCAATCACTCCATCAGATACCTCTCTCTTAATTACAAGAGCTGTGCTCTTGTCACATACATCTGACAATGAAATAAAATCACCAAATGATGACATTCTGTCTGCGCCTCTTGCTCTGATATAAGCGTTTGCAAGTGGTGTGAACTCGATATCCATATCAGACACCCAGTAAATCTGCTTCTCCACTTCAGAAAGTGGAAGTCCTACTGCTGCACCGGCTGGTGAAACATGCTTAAAAGATGTTGCTGCCGGAAGTCCTGTTGCCTTCTTTAATTCTTTTACAAGCTGCCATCCATTAAATGCATCAAGGAAGTTAATGTATCCAGCCCTTCCATTTAATACCCTGATTGGAAGCTCTCCATTCTGCATATAAATTCTTGAAGGCTTCTGATTTGGGTTACATCCATATTTTAATTCGTATTCCTGCATTGTTTTCTCCTATTTGTGTATTTCTTTTCACAACTATATTTTTACTAACTAAACTCTTTTTATTTCCAGCTTATTATATATCACTGATTATTTTATTACTTATTGTTTATTACTTATTGTTTTACTACAAAATATTGCTTATTTTACTGTTCCAGTTCTTGTAAGCTCTATTTAATGTCATTTTACATTACTTGTTTTTATTCACAATTCTGGTTTCGTATTTGCCAGACTCAATATCAATATAGCGTACAAAAAGCGATACCTTATTGTCCTCATTGAGATTGTTCCACACCATCTCTGTGAAAGCATCAATATCACCATCAATTTCAACCCATGTAGGCTCTCCCTCAAAGCTTGGCAATGGATTTCCATCTCCCATGTAGGTATGAATGAAATGCCCCTCACCAGCTACAGGATTAGAATATGCAAATGTGTATCGATTGCAGGCATCCGGATTTCCATTATTGCTCTTTAAAATAGACATTGCATAATTAAAACCGCCATTCTCTATATGCATAATACCTGAAATACGCGGTGTATAGTTTGGTGCGTCTGGCTCAAACTCTCTTGTACGAAGAGCCTGCTCAAAGGTCTGCTGCTTGTCCATAAGCTCGTAAATTGTATCTGTCTGATCTCCATTTGTCACGATTGTCTTATTTCCAAGGACTCTTACAGGAGCATAAATAATAAGACTAGGATCCTCAAGCTTTGAAGGATCAAATGCCTGTGTACGGATACCCTCTCCATCTTCAACAAACACACGATTACGGCTGTTCTCACTTCTACCCATGATAAAGTAAGCTGTTACAGCCTTCTTTCCGTCCTTTGAACGTCCGATAACAATTCCTCTACCAGGATAAGTTGTGCTTGAAAGCTCGTTTGCTAGTGAAACCATCTTCATTTTTATACCTCGCATTTCAAAATTAATTTGCTGTTTCAACGAATTAATTCTAACATTTTAAATTTTTATTTACAATAATATGGCTGTTATTAGCCATATTAAATTATTTACTAAGTTCTATAAGTAATGCTTATATACAATAATCTTCCACCGGCAGCTTTTCTTGCATACTTTGGTATATAATGAACCTGTCAAAAGCATCCTCTCCGGATACATTGCAGAAAAAAAGCCGAATCTCCGATATTACTCAGAAATCCGACTTTGCTTCGTTAGTTTTTAAAGCTATGAATAGGTGCTGGAATTCTTCCACCACGATTTATAAATGCATCACATGAGAATTTATTCACTGGCATAATTGGTGCA
>URLU01000084.1 GCA_900548765.1 uncultured Lachnobacterium sp. | reverse complement strand
CGCCATCCTCTCCTACTGATATACCGGCATGGGTTGCGCCGATTTTTACATTGAGGTGTGGATATCCGATTGAGTTGCGCACCTGCTCAAAGTTTCTGCCTGCTGCAAACATTGCAAAGGAGCTGATAAATGGCACCTTGCCACATGTTGAAAGTCCTGCTGCTATGCCTGTCATGTTGGCTTCTGCTATACCGCAGTCCCAGTGTCTGTCTGGAAATTCTTTTTTGAATATGCCTGTCTTTGTGGCTCCTGCAAGGTCAGCATCAAGTACTATAAGGTCATCATGCTCTCTTCCAAGCTCTACCAATGCGTTTCCATAGCTGTCACGGGTTGCGATTTTCTTTACTTCTGACATAATGCTTCACCTGCCTTTTCTAATTCTTCCATTGCAATCTGGTACTCCTCATCATTTGGAGCCTTTCCATGCCAGCCTACTGCATTTTCCATATATGATACGCCCTTACCCTTTATGGTCTTTGCGATGATTGCTGTTGGCTGTCCCTTTGTGTTTCTTGCTTCCTCAAAGGCTGCTCTGATTTGGTCAAAATCATTTCCGTCGATTACGATTGTGTGGAAATTAAATGCCTTGAATTTCTCGTCGATTGGGTATGGTGAGCAGACCTCGTCCACTGAGCCATCAATCTGGAGATTGTTATTATCCACGATTACTACAAGATTATCAAGTTTGCGGTGGCCTGCCCACATGGCAGCCTCCCAAATCTGTCCTTCCTGTATCTCTCCGTCTCCTGTGAGTGTGTAAACTCTGTAGTCTTTTTTATCATATTTGCCAGCCGCTGCCATTCCAACTGCCGCAGACACACCCTGTCCAAGGGAACCGCTGGACATATCCACTCCCGGAATGTGCTTCATATCAGGATGTCCCTGTAAGTATGAACCTGTATGGCGGAGTGTTGTGAGATCTTCCTTTGGGAAAAAGCCTTTCTCAGCCAATGTTGCATAATACCCCGGTGCCACATGTCCTTTAGATAATACAAAACGATCTCTGTCCTGCCATTTTGGATTCTTTGGGTCTACATTCATCTCCTCAAAATACAGATATGTGAAAATATCTGCTGCGGACAGGGAACCACCCGGATGTCCAGACTTTGCACTGTGTACTGCTGTCACAATGCCCTTACGAATCTCATTGGCAGTAATTTGCAATTCAAGATTATTCATACTTTACTCCTTTATGTTTATATTCTATAGCTCGGTTCTTCCCTGAAGTGCCCTCAGCAAAGTAACCTCATCTATATACTCCAAGTCTCCTCCAACAGGTACACCACTGGCTATTCGTGTGACTTTTATGCCTGTCGGTTTTATCAGCTTGCTGATGTACATTGCCGTGGTTTCACCCTCCAAACTGGAGTTAGTGGCGATAATCACCTCGTCCACATCCTGTTCAAGCCTGACCATAAGCTCCTTGAGCTTTATGTCATTGGGTCCTATTCCAAGCATTGGTGAGATGGCTCCGTGAAGCACATGGTAGACGCCCTCGTACTTCTGGGTTTTCTCATAGGCTACTAAATCCCTGGTATTCTCCACCACCATTATGGTCTTGTGGTCCCTGCTCTCGTCACGGCAGATAGGGCATATATCCTCATCTGTCAGGGTATAGCAGCACTTGCAATATTTGACGTTTTTCTTAGCATTAGAAATTGCCGAAGACAGTGACTCCACCTGCTCCTCCGGCATATTTATAATATGAAAAGCCAGTCTCTGCGCAGATTTTGCCCCTATTCCCGGCAACGCTGATAATTCTTCAATTAGCTTTGATATTTCGCTGCTATATAAGTCCATTAGAACAGTCCACCACCAAGACCACCTGTAATCTGTGACATAGACTTCTGTGAAGCCTCCTCCACCTTTCTCATAGCCTCATTGGTAGCTGCCATGATAAGATCCTCAAGCATCTCGATATCATCTGGGTCTACGACTTCCTCTGATAATTTGATTTTGGTCACTTCATGCTTTCCTGATACAGTAACCTCTACAGCTCCACCGCCTGCTGTGGCTGTAACCTCTGTCTCTTCAAGCTGCTTCTGTGCTTCCTCCATCTGGCGCTGCATTTTCTGCGCCTGCTTCATAAGATTATTCATGTTTCCCGGCATACCGCCTGGAAATCCTCCTCTTTTTGCCATTGGATAATCCTCCTTAAAAATTCTCTTCTACTATATCAAATTGTATCAGCTCTCTCAAGTCCGGAACCACATCTTTTGCATTTTGACCCGACTCATTCTTTCTGACTGTTACTGCTATATCCCTGCCAGTCCGTTCTGCCAGCTTTTCCTTTATGGTATCAAGACAGCCTGCCCTGTTTTCCTCCAGATAGGCGTAGGCATTTTCATCATCAAATACAAGCTGTAAATCCGATGCATTGCCAAGGGTCGGAACAGCCTTGTTCAAATACACCTTGGTGTTGCCGCCCACCTCTGAAATTATGCTGCGCCAGTTCTTTATTGCCGCCTGAATGTCCTCCGGAATTGCTTTTGGAAGCTCCGGCTTTTTGACCTGAGCTGCGCCTGATGTGGTGCTCTGTGGCATGGTTCCGGCCTGCACCTGGGCTGCAGGCACTCCCTGTGCCATTTTCTGCTCCAGACTCTCAAGCCTGTCTATAATTGAAGTCTGGTCTGTCTCCATCTCCGGACGGCAAAGCTTTATAATTGCGATTTCAATCACAATACGCTTCTGTGAGGCATACCTCACCTGATTGCCCAGCTCAGAAAAAATCCTGATATAGCGCAGCAATACCTCAGGCGATACGAGCTTTGCTTCTTCTTTTAACGCATCTATGCTGTCCTGGGACATGTCAAGAACCTCTTCCATGTCGTCTGAGCTCTGTATCAGGAGAAGGTTCCTAAGATACCATGTGAAATCACTGACCAGCTGCCCAAGCTCCCTGCCCTCGTCCACAAGCTCATCTAATATGCTGATAGCAGCTGCCACGTTTTTGTCAATTATCTGTCTCAAAAGACGCGAAAATACCTCTGTGTCCACTGCTCCCAGTACTTCCAGCACATTCTCATAGGTGAGGGTCTCACCCAGATGAAAGGCTATACACTGGTCCAGAAGACTCAGGGCATCTCGCATAGAACCATCCCCTGCTTTTGCCACATAGCGGATGGCTTTTTCCTCCACATCTACCTTTTCCTGCTGCATCAGGTCACTGAGCCTTGCCGCTATGGTATCTATTGATATCCTGTGAAAATCATAACGCTGGCACCTGGACAGAATGGTGATTGGGATTTTGTGAGCTTCTGTTGTCGCCAATATAAAAATAACATAGCTTGGCGGCTCCTCCAGAGTCTTTAAAAGGGCATTAAACGCTCCTGTGGAAAGCATATGTACCTCATCTATGATATAGACCTTGTACTTTCCCTCTGTAGGGCGGTAGGATACCTCTTCCCTAATCTGTCTGATATTGTCAACACCATTGTTGGATGCAGCATCTATCTCTATCACGTTCATTGAAGAGCCATCTGCAATCGCCCTGCAGGATGGACATTCTCCACAAGGACTTCCATCCACCGGGTGCTCACAGTTCACTGCCTTTGCAAAGATTTTGGCAACCGTTGTCTTTCCGGTTCCCCTTGTACCGCAAAATAAGTAGGCGTGCCCTATCCTGTCAGCCTTTATCTGATTTTTTAATGTTGTTACTATGTGCTCCTGTCCCTTTACATCCTCAAACTCTGTGGGACGGAACTTACGATATAATGCCTGATAAGACACTTACTGCACCTGCCTTCATTTATTATTAGTCGCCAAAGCTGATTCCGATTCTCTTAGCTTCTTTTATCATCTGACTCTTTGGGTCTACCATCTTGAGTTTTCCTGCTACATCACCAAGAGGAACCCTCTTTGTCTGTCCATCAATCATGGCTATCATGCAGCCATAATCCTCGTCCATTATTGCCTTTGCTGCTGCTGAACCAAGTCTGGTGCAGAGTACCCTGTCGTATGGGCATGGGCTGCCACCTCTCTGTGTGTGTCCCGGAACTGCAACCCTTACTTCTGTTCCAAGCTTTTTAGATATCTGGTCTGCAATCTCATAGCTTACAGATGGATATTTTCTATCTGCCACCTTCTGCTTGTACTCCTTCTTGGACAGCTTAGAGTCAGCCTTTGAAATTGCTCCCTCTGCTGCCGCAATAATTGTAAAGCCCTTGCCGTCTTTTGTTCTCTTCTGGATAGCCTCTGTGACCTTGTCAATATCATAAGGTATCTCTGGGAGCAGAATGATGTCTGCGCCGCCTGCGATTCCGGCATAGAGTGTGAGCCAGCCCACCTTATGCCCCATAACCTCTACTATGAATACTCTGTTGTGGGATGCCGCAGTTGTGTGTATACAATCTATGGCTTCTGTAGCAATATTAATTGCACTCTGGAAGCCAAAAGTCACATCTGTTCCGTATATATCATTGTCGATAGTCTTTGGGAGATGGATAACATTTAGGCCTTCTTCTCTCAGAAGGTTTGCTGTTTTCTGGGTTCCATTTCCTCCAAGAATCACCAGGCAGTCAAGGTTTAATTTGTGATATGTCTGCTTCATAGCCTCAACCTTATCCAGACCATTCTCATCCGGTGTACGCATGAGCTTGAAAGGCTGGCGTGATGAGCCCAGTATAGTGCCT
Organism: uncultured Lachnobacterium sp.; assembly: GCA_900548765.1. Taxonomy (GTDB): domain Bacteria; phylum Bacillota; class Clostridia; order Lachnospirales; family Lachnospiraceae; genus Roseburia. The sequence continues at coordinate 4,493 of URLU01000084.1, read as the reverse complement.
CCCCGGGTCAGGATTCCTGAAAAATCAGCAGATGTGAGCAGTCTGTAGTTGCCGTAGATTAAGCCCTTGTAGCCTTTTTCAAATCCGTAGATTTCCAGTTCGTCCACGTTACAGGCAAGTCCTTTTACCACGCCTCTCATGGCTGCGTTTAAAGCCTGACAGTCTCCACCACTTGTAAGCATTCCAATTTTTTTCATAGTATTTTCCTCCTACTCTTAATTAAAGGTCTTTATCTAAGCGGTCTTCTTCCTGCTCTCTAGCAAGGTCCTCAGGCGTCATAACTTTTCTGAACACCTTTTCAAGTATAAACTCGTAAAAAATAGCTGCTAAGGCAGGTAATATCACTATCAAAACCGGCACATACATAAGTGCTATGGCAGCTGCCAGTGTCACTATAAAAATAAGTGCTGTCTTTGGCAGGTTTGCCAGTGCAAGTAATGCCGCATTTTTCAAAGTCAGCTTTAGTGTCTGCTCAAATCTGGCTATATATGCATAGGTGTATATCACCCACATTGCAACAAGAGCTTCCATAACGAGGAATACAATGTACAGCATCCCCCAGCTTACACCTGCCTGCAAGGCCTGTGATGTGATGTACAAATCTCCTCCAAGCACAATCAGTATAAGAAGATGTATAAGCCATGCCTTTGTCGCCGGTTTAAAGTTCTCCCTGAAGGATTTCCAGAAACCGCTCCAGACATACCCCTTATCTCTCCTAATGGTCTTGTGCACCGTATCATACATAGCTGCTGATGCCGCTCCGATTGTAAATACCGGTATGCACATAAGCATCCAGCACACGCTTATTATCACGCAGTCTACCAGCATGCTTATTCCTCTGAAAAACTTATTGTCATAATTAAATACTCTGTCCATTATCTATTCTTTTGTTCCTTCCGCTGTTCTGCCCTCTGCTCTTCTCTCTGTTTCTTGCGCTCCTCCGCAGAAGGCCGCTCCTTCTTTCTGCCTATATATACATTCCACTTGGTGTAGGCTTCCTGAGCATTTCTGGACTTGTATATGAGATTTCTCTCCTCCCCTATGATATCTGTGATGCTGTACCAGCCCTTGTCATATTGAAATTCTGCTGTTTTGCCTTCTAGTTCCTTACTTCCAAGTACAAATTTATGTATTGGCTGCTGTCTCTGCTGTGCCATCTTATTCCTCCTCTTCCTGCTCCATGTGAAGCACATATCTGACTGCCTGCTTTAACAGTTCATCCTTCATGGCTTCCTCTGATTCTAATAATTGTCTGGCCTCCTCCTCTGTAAAGAGCTCTCTGAGTGCTACCTGATGATGCTCTACCGGGATATATGATATTTTTTCCTGTTGAAATATTGGCTTTAGTACATAGTAGGATATGGTTTCGCCGCCTTTTGTGGCGGATAGACCAACTATGTTTTCTACCTGACATACGCCAAGTGTCTCGCTGTATATCAATTGTTTCTTTTGAAACATGTGCTTACCTCCATGCTTTGTACATTACCGGTCACTTGTGGGGGTGGCGGTAACGATTACGGCATTATTATCATAACACATGTTTTGTAGATTTTCAAAACTTCTGTTTGGGTTAAGCTTTAAAGGGATATTCAGCCAATATAGGGATTTCCTGTGGCGGGTTTCGGGCGTAAGATTTTCTAAATGTTCTGGTTTAGGTGGATTAATCTTGACGCAACCGCTCGAGATTCGCCATCCATGGCTCAGCTCTCGCTCTCGGCAACGTCCTGTTGCCGAGTTGCTGGGAAGCGTACAGAACATTAAGAAAATCTAATGCCCTGCACAAGTCACAGGAAATCCCTATATTGGCTGAATATCCCATCGCAGGTTTGACAATTAGACTTGTATAATAAGGGGGTTGAAATTATCATTTACGATAATAATTTATAATCTTTCCTTTATTGACTTATTGCTGCCAGAATAATAAAATTTGAGTACATAAAAATTATATCACACCTTGAGAGGAACTATATTTGTATGAAAAAAGCTGCAGTTTTTAATGATATATCTGGATTTGGAAAATGCTCGCTGACAGCGGCTATTCCTGTTTTGTCCGTGATGGGCGTACAGTGCTGTCCGATTCCTTCGGCGGTGCTTACTGCCCAGACTGGGTATGATTATTATAAGGTTACAGACCTGACTGCCATGATTCCGGATTTTACAGAGGCATGGAAGAAAAATAAGGCGTCTTTTGACGGCATCTACAGTGGTTTTATGACTGGTAAGGAGCAGGTTAATCTCTTTCTGGATTTTCTGAAAGAATTTAATAAGGATGATACCTTTTTGCTGGTTGACCCTGTGATGGGGGATGATGGTGAGACTTACAGTATATACAGTCAGGATTTACTGGATGGCATGAAGACTCTGACCAAGCAGGCTAATCTTATAACTCCTAACCTCACTGAGGCTTGTCTGCTGGCTGGTCTGGATGCAAAGGATATTCACAGCTTTAGCGATACTGATGAGCTGCTTGGTTTTTCGGAGGACATTGCTGTAAAGCTTCGTGCGCAGGCAGACTGTGAGCAGGATGTGGTTATCACTGGAATTAAGCCTGTGGGAAATTCTTCTTCTTTTATATATAATCTGGCGGTGACTGATAATGGCAGTTTTAAGCAGCGCTCCCACTTTTTTGACAGGAGCTTTTCCGGAACCGGAGACTTATTCGCTTCGGTTTTGTGCGGTTGCAGGATAAATGGCATGTCTACTGAGGATGCTATCGGGCTTGCAAGCTCTTTCATATACCACAGTATTGCTGATACGGTGAATGAAGATACGGCAGATGTGGAAGGAGTTAATTTTGAGAAGTTTCTGGGGGAATTGATTCCTTTTAAAAAAAATTCCTGATCTCTTTTATGTCACGTTGCTGAGCTTTAAATATGTGATGGCGCCCCACCACTTCTGATGGAACGCCTTTTCATCCTTACTTAGAAATCTACTTCTGTATCATAATAACAGCATTTCAGCAATTTTTCCATCTCTTCCTGACTAGGCTGTCTTGGATTTGAGCCTGTACAGGCATCCAGGATTGCATTAGCTGCAATTTCCGGTAATCTTTCTAAGAATACTTCCTCTGGAACGAAGCCTTGCTCTGCTGGATAGCTGTCCTGTCCGTAATTCTTGATACAGTGAGGAATCTTTAAATCATCATTCATCCTACGCAGGTATGCAATCAGAAGTTCTACCTTCTCATCTAAGCTGTTTCCGCCAAGCCCCATGAAGTCTGCAATCTCGCCATAACGTTTCTTTGCGGTCTCATCTTTGGCATTGAAGGCGATAACCTTTGGAAGATACATTGCGTTTGCTGCACCGTGAATAATGTGCGCACCATAGTCTGCAAACGCCGCACCGGTCTTATGCGCCATGGAATGCACAATACCAAGAAGTGCATTGGAAAATGCCATTCCTGCAAGACACTGTGCGTTGTGCATAGAATCTCTTTTTGCCATATCTCCGTTATAGGAATCTACCAAATCTCTCTGAATCATCTTGATTGCATGCAGCGCAAGTGGATCAGTGAAATCACAATTTGCGGTAGAAACATATGCCTCAATTGCATGTGTCATGGCATCCATACCGGTATGAGCAACCAGTTTCTGTGGCATGGTCTCTGCAAGGTCTGGATCTACGATTGCAACATCTGGTGTAATTTCAAAATCTGCGATTGGGTATTTGATTCCTTTTTCATAATCGGTAATAATTGAAAATGCGGTTACTTCTGTTGCAGTTCCAGATGTGGAAGAAATCGCACAGAAATGAGCTTTCTGGCGAAGTGGTGGAATTCCAAATACTTTACACATATCTTCAAATGTGATATCTGGATATTCGTATTTAATCCACATTGCCTTTGCTGCATCTATTGGAGAACCTCCGCCCATTGCAACAATCCAGTCCGGTTCAAATGCCTGCATCGCAGCCGCACCCTTCATAACAGTCTCAACAGAAGGGTCTGGTTCGATTCCCTCGAATAACTGCACTTCCATGCCAGCTTCTTTCAGATACTGCTCTGCCTTGTCCAAAAATCCAAAACGTTTCATGGAGCCACCGCCCACACAAATCATTGCTTTCCTGCCCTTAAATGTCTTAAGTGCTTCCAGGGCACCTTTTCCGTGATATAAGTCCCTTGGTAATGTAAATCTTGCCATTGCAAAAACCCTCCTATAAATAAGATGTATGTTTTCTGAATTGTTAGATTTTTAACAATTTCATTGTTTATATTATACCATACATTTAATTTTATAGAAGGGTTTTTATGCGATTTTAATATAATTTAAGAATTATTTGGTTCCAAAATTATTCATTTCCCTTTTTAATTTCAAGGTTTCTTTCATAAATTTTTTCAACGTATTCTTTTTGGTCAATTCCTTTTACTCTTTAAAGTATTCTATATAAATTTTTAGTCATAACTATTCCTTATTAACTGATAAAATGCATGAGTTTCCTTCTCGTTATACCTGGTTCTCTAAGAAAAAATGTACTGTTTCGTCATAATCATTTTT
>URLU01000083.1 GCA_900548765.1 uncultured Lachnobacterium sp. | reverse complement strand
TTGTTAGATGATATCGAAAAAATCCATGGACTGTATACGCCAAATACACTGGCAGCAGCGGCAGCTCTGGCATGTGGGGCTTTTACATTTTTGCTGGGCGGTGGTGTTGTAGAGATGCTCTGCGCATTTGTGGGAGCTGGAATCGGTAATTACATAAGGTGCAGACTGTCCCAGAAGCACTATACCCTTTTCCTTTGTATAACGGCATCGGTTTCCGTGGCCTGCCTGACTTTTACAGGTCTGCTTAAATTACTGGAAATTGCCTTTTCTGTAAATCTGCAGCATGAGGCGGGCTATATCTGCTCAATGCTTTTTATTATACCGGGTTTTCCTTTTATAACCAGCGGCATAGATTTGGCAAAGCTTGACATGCGCTCAGGTACAGAGAGGCTTGTGTATTCACTTATAATTATAACGGTTGCCACAATGACAGCCTGGATTCTGGCAATTCTGCTGGGACTTAAGCCTGTGGCTTTTCTGCCTGTAAATCTGCTCCTGTGGCAGTTGGTTTTGCTGCGTCTCCTGATGAGCTTCTGTGGTGTGCTGGGTTTCTCACTTATGTTCAACAGCCCCATAAAGCTTGCCATGGCTACCGGCATTATAGGGGCAGTATCAAACACAATCAGGCTTGAGTTTATAGATTTGGCAGCTTTTCCTCCAGCTGTGGCAGCTTTTATAGGTGCATTTATAGCCGGAATTCTTGCCTCTACCTTAAAGGGCATGGCTGGCTATCCCAGAATATCAATCACAGTTCCTTCTATAGTAATTATGGTACCTGGACTGTATCTGTACAGGGGATTCTACAACCTGGGCATCATGGAGCTTTCCACTGCGGCATCATGGCTGTCTTCAGCCCTGCTTATTATACTGGCACTGCCGTTGGGACTCATATTTGCAAGGATAATTACGGATAAGACATTTAGGTACTGCACTTAGTTTTATAAAATAAACACCCAGATAGTATCTGGGTGTTTATAGTCTGAAGCTGCCCACATTGGACAGCTTCTTTGAGCTTCTACGCATTAAACGCAGCTTATTATACTGAGAACCTGTCAAGCTTAGATACCAGGTCATGAGAGCTGTTAGACAATGTACTTATATCATCATCCACTGAATGCATAAGTGCTGCAAGCTCCTGGGTAGAGGCTGTTACCTCTTCACTGGCTGCGGCTGTGCTCTCAGCGCTCTTCTCGATATCTGCTACCTGATTTGACACGGAATCAATCTCGCTTATTGTATCAGAGATAACAGATGAAATCTTTGATACCATGTCGTTTGTCTCTGATATACCACTTTCAATAAGTGAAAATGATTCGATAACTTCATTTGTATCATCAATGTTTGTCTGATTACTGTTTACTACCAAATCAATACACTTCATACATTTATCAAAGCCTGCAACCAGAGCCGTGATGATGGTCTTGATTCGCTCAAGCTCCTTGGAAGTATTCTCTGACAATCCCTTGATACTGTCTGCTACTACAGCAAATCCCTTGCCTGCTTCACCAGCTCTTGCTGCCTCTATAGAAGCGTTAAGTGCAAGAAGGTTGGTCTCTGATGCAATCTCCTCAATACTTGAGAGGATTTCTGACATCTGGGCTATAGTCTGGTTGGTCTCAGATACGCGCTCCGCAATAGTTGTGACATTTTCTGTCATCTGTGAGCTTCCCTGTGACATAGCCTCTATATGCTTTTTCATGTTTATTGAATTTTGACTCAGGCGGTCTGTGCTGCTGCTTATGCCATCTGCGGCATTGGTGATTTCTTCGGTTCCATTCTGGATTGCCTTAACTGTGCTTAGCATTTCATTTATCGAATCAACCTGATGTGAAGCTTCATTTGCCACGCCCTCGATTGCCTGTGCAATCTGGGTGGTTGCCTCCATGGCAGAATCTGTGATTCCCTTTACGCTGTCAGTTGAAGACGTTACATCTTTTGAAGTAGTAAGGCTGCCCTTTATGATTTCCCTAAAGCTTGCCATTGACTCGTTGGTATGCCTTATCATCTCGCCCAGCTCATCTGAACGATTTGAAAACTCAGGATTAAGTGTTTCTGTCAGATTTCCTGATGATATATCCTCAAGCTTTCCTTTTACAACCTCCAGAACCTTTACCATACGCTTAACTACGATTATGGATAAAATCATCATGATTACGATAAGCAGGATACTCTCCACAATCATAATCAGTGTACTGGTGCTGAATGTGTTGTTGATTTTCACGGTGTTGGCACTTGCATCAATATTGGCATTGATATCGTCTGTGTAACAGCCGGTGGTGAGCACCCAGCTCCAAGGCTCAAACTCCTTGCTGTAGGCTATCTTAGGTGCCTCTGTAACACCATCCGATTTTGTGAAGATGAATTCGTTGTAACCGCCGTCCTTAGCTACCTTCATGATTTCCTGAATAATCATTACACCATTGTTATCCTGGAGCTCATATCTGTTGGTGCCTTCCTGGTCTGGCAGGATTGGATGCATGACCAGATTGTAGTCTGTGTCATCAACCCATATGTAACCATCGCCCTCATCACCATATCTGAAGTTTCTCAGAGTCTCAAGTGCTTCGGTTTTTGCTTCGTCCTCGCTCATCTTTCCCGATTCAAACTGGTTGTAGTAGTACTCGACTATTGTCATGCCAGCCTGTACCTCGGATTTGATTTCCGTTTTGTATCCATCCAGGATGTCATCATAACGGATTTGTTTGATTGTACTTTCTGTCCTGTTAAAAATAACTGTGCAGGTACCTACCAGAATAAGGCAGGTGATAAATACAATTACAGAAAATACACTGGACAGCTTCACTGCCAAAGATTTTTTCATATGTATCCCTCCGATTTGTATAATATGTTATAATTATATCCTATTTATCGGCAAAATAGGGATATTTTTTACAAATTATTGAAAATTTATAGGCTGTGATTGTATTACTGGTTACACAGTGGCGTATAGCCTGACAGTCTGGTGTCAAGCTTGCGTCTGAACAGTAACACTGGACAGAAAACGCAGGGTGGACGCTTGGAAAACCTATTGACATACTAGGAATAAAGGCTGTACAATATGCGGGAATTATAGAAGAGGAGCAAAATAAATATGCTTAATCAGTTTTCAAGAACACAATTACTGCTGGGCGGGGAAGCCATGAAAAAGCTTTCAGAGTCGAGGGTTGCGGTCTTTGGAGTAGGCGGTGTAGGTGGATATGCCTGTGAGGCTTTAGTCAGAAGCGGAGTAGGGCATTTGGATTTGATAGATGATGACAAGGTCTGCCTGACTAATTTAAACAGACAGATTATTGCAACCAGAAAGACTGTGGGAAAATACAAGACAGACGTGATGAAGGAGAGAATGCTGGAGATAAATCCAGACGTGGATGTGACAATCCACAAGTGTTTCTTCCTGCCGGAGAATGCGGATGAATTTCCATTTTCAGAATATGACTATGTAATTGACGCGGTTGACACAGTGACAGCCAAGCTTGAGCTGGTCATGAAGTGCAGGGAGCTTAATGTACCGATTATAAGCTCTATGGGAGCCGGAAATAAGCTGGATGCAAGTGCTTTCAGGGTGGCAGACATATACAAGACTAAGATGTGCCCACTGGCAAAGGTTATGAGAAGAGAACTTAAAAAGCGTGGTGTGAAGAAGCTTAAGGTGGTTTATTCAGAGGAAAAGCCAACCCGTCCAATTGAGGATATGTCAGTCAGCTGCAGAACCAACTGTATATGCCCTCCGGGAGCCGCCCACAAGTGTACAGAGAGACGGGACATACCGGGAAGCGTGGCATTTGTGCCATCGGTGGCAGGACTCATCATTGCGGGCGAAGTGGTGAAGGATTTAACAGGAGTTAGGAGTGCAGAGTAGATGAATAGGGAACTATTAGATAAATATGATAAATTAAAGGAATACATAGCCTCCTTTGGAAGTGTGGCAGTAGCCTTTTCAAGCGGTGTGGATTCGACATTTTTGCTCTATGCGGCAAAGGAGGCCCTGGGAGACAGGCTCATAGCTGTCACAGCCTCATCCTGCTCTTTTCCGGAGCGGGAGTTAAAGGAAGCAGAGGCATACTGCAGGAAAATGGATGTGAAGCATTTTATCGTAAAGTCAGAGGAGCTTGAGATAGAGGGCTTTTCCCACAATCCAAAGAACAGATGCTATCTCTGCAAGCATGAGCTTTTTGAAAAAATCCGGGCAGTAGCAGATGAGCAGGGCATAGCGGAAATCGCAGAGGGCTCAAATCTTGATGACAACGGAGACTACAGACCGGGACTGCAGGCGGTTGCAGAGCTTGGCATAAAGAGTCCTTTGAGACATTGCGGCTTCAGCAAGCAGGACATAAGAGATATGTCCCAGTACCTCAACATCCCGACCTGGAATAAACAGTCCTTTGCCTGTCTCTCCAGCAGATTCCCATATGGGGATTTGATAAGCGAGGAAAAGCTTAAGATGGTAGACAAGGCTGAACAGCTTCTGCTGGATATGGGCTTTCACCAGCTCAGGGTAAGAATACATGGTGATGTTGCAAGAATAGAGCTTGACCCATCTGAGTTTGATAAGTTCATGAAAGAGGAAGTCAGGACAGAGGTCTACAGCAGGTTTAAGGAGTATGGATTTGCCTATGTGGCACTTGATATCATGGGGTACCGCATGGGAAGCATGAATGAGACTATATTGTAGAGATTTTCACTGGCACTTATGGACATGATAAGTGTACATATTGTGCTGATGATTATTGAATTAAATATGTATAGCTATGTAAGGGCTGCAGCACTGGAAAGTGCGCAGTCCTTTTTATCGTATAAAAGAAGTACGATGCGAAACACAGCATGCAAGCTGGCTTGTAGTTAGGGTTATACGATAAAATGCAAAAATTATAAAGTGGTGCCCCCGCCGCCTGAGCCGGAATTACTTCCATTTTTGACAGGCACATCTGTTACATTAGTGTAGCCCGGACAAGAGCCGGCACAAGGTGACGGATTGAGCTTCTGGCAGTTCTGCTTCTGGTACTCCTCATAGTTCGGAGCCCCCAGATCCAGAGGTTTAATGGCCAGATTTAAGAGATTGCCTGAGACGAAACGCATGCAGTCTGAATTTTCAGGGGAGGTGATGCTTCCCTTTGGAATATCAATCTTGCCGTCACTCTTTACCTTATAACCTGCAAAGTAGAGACTCTGGAGAACCAGTGTCAGACCTACAGTGATAGTACTATCATTCACATCAAGGTCTAAGACTTTGCCGAAAGCAAACATGTTGATGCCCTGAGTCACGGTGTTAGAGCCAGTGACTGCTCCGATGAAGTTTAGAACCGGTGTGGTTGCAGCTTCAACTGTCTCATAGGATGGACCATAAGGAGCGAAGAGCACCAGTTCCACAGAGCTTGGATTGGTGTCTGCGTCATAGGTTGCTGCTGTGGTACTAGGAGGCAGATAGACAGCAGTAGGGTATACGGTTGCCACCAGACGGCAGTTTGCGTCAAACAGGTCTACCGCAAAGGTGAAGGTTATATTGGAAAGTGTGATGTCATAGCAGTTGCCACGGCCATTAATTGATTCCAGACTGACATTGCCGGCACCATAGGTGTAGGTGGCATTTATAACTCTTGCTGTTGCATTTGTCACAGTCGGATATGTTGTGGACAGTGTGACACCCAGTGGAAAACTGGCACACAGATTTATGCCGATTTCATCATAAATGAGCGGAGCCATTATGCCCAGCACGCAAGGGTCTGCACATATTGGAGAAGCACAGACATCTGTACATGGACATGTGCTGCCATTTAAGTTTGAGACAACACTGCTGACAATTTTTGCATTTGTTTTGCATTTACATTTTGCCATATCATTGTATCCTTTATTGTTTTGATATAGTATACGAATCTCAGCATATAAATGTGCGAAAAACATATACTTAAACAGATTAAAATTTGAAGGTTTTCCATATGTCATATCTTTATGAGACTGCCGGTGGGCAGGGATTTTTTATATACAAAAATCAAAATGAAATAATCCTTCGAAAAAAGGAGGGACATCAATTTTATCTTCCAGTGATAATGGTCAGAGATTATAAAAGTGGTTTAAATGATACTGTGTATAACAGTGCGATTTATTACACTTACATAAATGAAAACGGAGCTCTGGTGGTGAGGTCAGTGCTGGAGTACGTATTTCCCTTTGAGAGACAGGCTGGGGAAAATGTGAGTTTCAATTCGCCGAGCCTTACTGCCTTTTATGGAAGGCTGATACTTTTTTATATGGAGAAAAATACAGCGGAGGGTGAGGAAAAATATCGTCTGCATGGAATCCTGCCCTATGAGGGAGAAAGAGAAATATTAAATGTGGATTTAGGAAATAAAGATGCACAGTATAAGGTTGTCTGCCTCAATGAGTGCCTGCTTGTGTTCGTGGAAAATGAAAAGGGATATGTCTTGTATGAGGCTGCCAATGACCTGCAGCTGGCTGCCCGGGGCAGGAATGAGCATAGAGATAAAACAAATGACATTAATTATGAAATAGATGCCTGTGATGAAGAAACAGGGAAGAAGTCTAAAGAAAAAAGTGAGATGAAGGATACTGGTGGTGAAAATGCTGACAGGGAGCGCGATTATGAGCAGGAGCTGGCCATGCTCAAATCCAGCCTTATGGAGCAGCAAAAGGAAATCAACTTCTACAAGTCCCAAATAGAAAGCGCAAAACGCCAGTATCAGGAGCTGATGCAGGTAGCCGAGCAGTATCGGGAAGAGGCAAATCATTGGAGCGGAAAGTTCACTTAATTTTATAAACATTTTATTATAGTTTCAGAAAACTATTGAGCCAAAGTCCATGATATGATATATTGTGAAAAATTTGTAACAATGAGACACAGCAGAGAAAAGGAGATGATGCAGGTAAATGGTTTTATATGTGTTAGGTATTGCGGTAATAATACTGTTATGTATTATTGCTGAGAAATTTTCAGATAGGTTTGGGCTGCCCGCCCTGATTCTATTCATGTTCATAGGCATGGTATTCGGCAGCGACGGCTTGTTTAAGATTGAGTTTGACAACTTTTCCTTTGCGGAGACCAGCTGCTCAATCGCTCTGGTTTTTATCATGTTTTATGGTGGTTTCAACACCAAGTGGAGCGCTGCAAAGCCAGTGGCTGGAAGGGCGATTGCCCTGTCTACAGCAGGAGTTATCCTGACAGCCGGCATCACCACAGTGCTGTGCCATTACATATTAAAGATATCCTTTCCGGAGAGCTTTCTGGTGGGAGCTGTCCTGTCATCAACTGATGCAGCCAGCGTGTTTGCAATTCTAAGAAAGAAAAAGCTTAATCTAAAGGACGGAACGGCTTCAATCCTTGAGGTCGAGAGTGGAAGTAACGACCCGATTGCCTACATGCTTACCATGATAGCCATAGGCTTTTTGGGAAGCTCAGGCTCACAGAATGTGGCACTTATGGTAGTGCTGCAAATCAGCGTGGGCGTGTTAATTGGTATTGTTACAGCCGTTGCTTCGGTTAAGATAATGACCAGAACCGATATTATATCAGATGGCCTGGACACAATATTTGTGATTGCCATGGTATTTTTGTGCTTTGGAGTCTCAAGCGCACTTAAAGGAAATGCTTATCTGAGTTTGTATCTCTATGGAATTATCTTAGGAAACAGCAGAATATGTAATAAGCAGACACTTATACATTTCTTTGACGGAGTTACAAGCTTATCACAGATTTTTGTATTTTTCCTGATTGGACTTTTAAGCTATCCGCACCTGATGCCGCAGATTATGCTTACATCCGCAGTCATCGTGGTTGTTTTAACCTTTATTGCAAGACCTATAGCAGTGTATTTATTGATGCTGCCATGTAAGTGCAGCATGAGACAGTGCCTGCTTATATCATGGGCAGGACTCAGAGGAGCCTCATCCTGTGTATTTGCAATCATGGCGGTTGCATCGGGCATATCCATGAAAGAGGATTTGTTCCACATTGTATTTATGGTTACGCTTTTCTCCGTGGCGATTCAGGGAGGCCTGCTTCCGCTTGTGGCAGATAAGCTGCATATGGTGGATGACCAGACTGATGTACGAAAGAGCTTCAACGATTATCAGGAGGAGACAGCCCTGCAGCTCATGCGGATGTATATTCCGGAGGGGCACAACTGGTCGAATAAGAAAATCAAAGAGGTGTCTATGCCTTACGGTTCCCTTGCCCTTATGATAAAAAGAGATGGAAAAACCATCATAACCAAGGGTGATACCAAAATAAAACCTGGTGATACAGTTATTCTGAGTGTTCCGCCTTATGTGCCGACAGACGAGGAGACGCTGGAGGAAATCGTCATAGACAAGGACAACAAATGGTGTGGACAGCATATAGGGGATCTGGACTTGAGCAAGGATGAGCTTATAGCCCTGATTCTCAGGAATGATGAGACAATTATACCGGACGGAAAAACAATAATAGCAGAAAATGATACAGTAGTCTTATATAGAGAGTAGAAAAATTTAAGTATTTGTGATAGTATTACTTAATGGAAAAACAAAGGGAGGAGAAGCAGCATGAGAAAGCTTGCAGACAGCAAAAAATTTATATGTCTAATTGCAATTTTTTCGGTATTTTTCTGCTCTTTTCTCGGAATGGGCAATGGCAATGTATCTGTAAGTGATGGTACTGCTCCATTGAACCCAGTCAGTTATGTATCTTTAGATATGAATCTTGATGTGGTGATGAATGTTGAGGAAATATCAGCATCATCATCCCAGACTGCTGTGATCAGGCAGCTTTCTACAAGGAGAAACAGTGCCAGTTTACTGGTGGTTTATACCCTTTTAAACGTTATTTTGCCGACCCTGTTTTTCATTCTTTTTTCTTTACATAATCTGTGTACTTATGCGGAGAGCAGAAGTCATAGGTTAATCATAACATTTATCCATAATAAGGATGGGCAAAAAGCATAGTGGTTATATTTTGCGTGGATTGGAATGTGTGGCTTTCCGCAATTTAGGCTATAAGTGTCGGATGGCATACAGCTTATTCCACAGAAAAAATATGAAGTCAGCAACGGGATGAATCGGGATAGTGCGTGCAGATTTGCGCAGGGTCTCCGTTTCCTGGGTTAATGGAACCCCGCTGCAGTTCATATTTTGTTCTGTGAAATAACTGTATGTTACCCGACTGATTAGCGTGTCTGGC
>URLU01000082.1 GCA_900548765.1 uncultured Lachnobacterium sp. | reverse complement strand
ATGCAGGGGTGCAGAAGGAGACTAACGGCTCCACACTGCCGCCTGTATATCAGACAAGTGCATTTGAACAGACAAGTGCATCGGATTTGGAAAAAATATTTGAGAACAAAGCCCCGGGTTTTTGTTATACTAGAGTAGGAAATCCTACGATAATGGCATTTGAAAACCGTATTACAAAGCTTGAGGGAGGAATCGCTTCCATAGCATGTGCTTCCGGCATGGCAGCACTTATGAATGCTTTTTTAAATATCCTAAGGAGCGGTGATGAAATCATATCCAGCGCCAGCCTTTATGGTGGCACCATTGATTTATTCAGGGATTTGGAAGCTTTTGGAATCACCACCAGATATGTGGAAAACAATAACTGGGAACAGATTGAAGCTGCAATAAACGAGCATACAAGACTTATTTTTGCAGAGACAATCGGAAATCCCTGTCTGGATGTGACAGATATTGAAAAGCTGGCAGAACTTGCCCACAGCCATGGGCTGCCACTTATAGTAGACAACACAACAGCTACCCCGTATCTGATACAGGTATTAAAGAATGGGGCAGACATAGTGGTCAACTCTTCCTCAAAGTACATAAATGGAAGCAGCAATTCTATAAGCGGAGTACTTACAGATGGTGGAAAATTCAAGTGGGATAAGGAAAAATATCCAGGACTTGCCGAGTATGCCAGGTTTGGACCAATGGCTTTTATTGCAAAGCTCAGAAATGGACTTTTCAGAAATACAGGAGCCTGTCTTTCTCCGGTAAATGCCTATCTTAATGTGATAGGACTGGAGACGCTGGGACTTAGAATGGAGAGACAGTGCAATAACGCATTTGAGCTTGCAGACTGGATTGAGGAAAATTATCCGGAGGTCATAGTTAATTATCCGGGACTTAAGTCCAGCAAGTGGCATGACATAGCAGAGAGGGAACTTACCAATGGTTATGGTGCGATACTGACACTCAGAGTTGGAAGCAAGGAGCAGGCATTTGAATTTATCGACAGCCTGAAGCTTGCATACACACTTTCAAATATAGGAGATACCAAGACTTTGGTTATTCATCCGGGGTCAACAATCAGTCTTCACAGCACTGATGAGCAGAAGGAGGATGCAGGAGTTTTTGAGGATTTGATAAGAGTGAGTGTTGGAATCGAGGATATTGAGGACATTAAAGAGGATTTTGCACAGGCATTTGCCAAAATAGGGAAATAGAACACTTTATTAAGGAGAGATAAAATGGCAGAGAAAGTTGATTACGCAGCTCTTAAAAAGGGCGGATTTATGAGACAAAAGCAGAAAGGTTGTTTTTCACTGCGTCTGGCAGTTGTAGGAGGAAATCTTACAGCAGAAAACATCAAGGCAGTTGCAGAGGTGGCAGAAAAGTATGGACATGGATATGTACATATGACTTCGAGACAGGGAATTGAGATACCTTTTATCAAATTTGAGGACATCAATGAGGTGAAGGAAGAGCTGGCAAAGGGCGGCGTTGGCACTGGTGTCTGCGGACCGAGAGTTCGTACAGTCACAGCCTGTCAGGGCTCAGAAATCTGTCCTAGTGGTTGTATTGATACCTATGCACTGGCAAAGGAGCTTGACGAGCGATACTTCGGACGGGAGCTGCCACACAAGTTTAAGTTTGGTGTGACCGGCTGTCAGAACAACTGCCTCAAGGCTGAGGAAAATGACATCGGAATCAAGGGAGGCATGACTGTTGAGTGTAATCATGACGACTGCATCCAGTGTGGTGTCTGTGTTAAGGCCTGCAGAGAGGGTGCCATTGAGCTAAAGGATGGCAGGGTAGAAATCAACAGGGACAAGTGCAACAACTGCGCAAGATGTGTAAAGAGCTGTCCTACCGATGCCTGGGTTGGAGAACCGGGATACATAGTATCCTTCGGTGGTCTCTTTGGAAACAAAATATACAAGGGTGAGCAGCTTCTTCCAATTATAAGGGATAAGGACACACTCTTCAGAGTGACAGATGCAGCAATTGGATATTTTGAAAATCATGCCAATGCAGGAGAGCGTTTCAGACTTACATTACAGCGTAATGGTGAGGAAGAGTTTCGTGAGATTATCAGGGCAGCATACGACGGCGAGTAGAATAAGATAAGTCGGCAGGACAGATGAGCGATATATAAGTGTCTATATGAAAAAGCTTATATAGAATCGGCTTATATAAAAACAGAGAAAGAAGGGTATGAAAATGGCAGATATTAAGTTTGATGATGAAGTAGATATTACAGATAAGGTTTGTCCTCTGACTTTTGTCAAGGCAAAGGTTGCAATAGAAGAGCTTGATGATGGCGAGGTGCTTGCTATCCGCATGAATGATGGAGAGCCTGTGCAGAACGTGCCAAGAAGCATGAAGGAGGAAGGCCACAAGATTTTAAAGCTTGAGGACAATGAGGATGGTACCTATACACTGTATGTCAGAAAGGTTGAGGAATAATGGCAGTTAGAATTAGTGAAGCTGATTTTGAGGAAAAAGTATTAAAGAGTGACAAGCCGGTTATCGTTGATTTTTACTCAGATTCCTGTGTAGCATGCAAGAAGCTTGCCCCAGTCCTTGGAGATGTGGAGGATGATTACGAGGATAAAATTAATGTATACAAGGTAAATACAAATTTTGATGCTGACCTTGCGGAAAAGTACGAGGTGACAGCTAACCCTACACTTCTTTTTGTGAAAAATGGAGAAGTGGTGGAGAGAACAGTTGGTTTTCAAAAACCAGCCGACCTTAAGAACCTGGCAGACCGCTTATTGCATAGCTAAGTGTAAATTAATAAAGCAAAAAGAAGAGGAGAATAATCAGATGACAATCACAGTAGCAGGAGAAAAGAAAGAAGTAAAGGACAATTTTACATTACCAGAGCTTATCGAGCAGGAAAATGTAGATATGCCTGAGTATGTAACAGTATCCATAAATGATGAATTTGTCCCATCAGAGGAAAAAGCTGCAACAGTATTAAAGGATGGAGACAATGTTGAATTCTTATACTTCATGGGAGGTGGCTGCTAATGGCAATGACAGATGAACAGATTGAACGTTATTCCCGCCATATCATCTTAAAAGAGGTTGGTGCCAAGGGACAGAAGAAGCTTTTAAACGGCAAGGTGCTTATAATCGGAGCCGGTGGACTTGGAGCTCCAGCAGCTATGTATCTTACAGCAGCAGGTGTGGGCACAATCGGAATCGTAGATGCAGATGAGGTAGACTTGTCTAACTTACAGCGTCAGATTATCCATGGCACAGCAGACATAGGCAAGGCAAAGGTTAAGTCAGCAAAAGAGACAATGAATGCCATGAACCCTGACGTCACAGTCAACACCTACCGTATGTTTGTGGATTCTACTAATATCAGAGAGTTAATCAGAGAATATGATTTTATCATTGATGGAACAGACAATTTCCCAGCAAAATTCCTGATTAATGATGCCTGTGTGCTTGAGAAAAAGCCATTTTCCCATGCAGGAATTATCAGATTTAAGGGACAGCTCATGACCTATGTGCCGGGAGAAGGACCATGCTACAGATGTGTATTCAAGAATCCACCACCAAAGGATGCAGTGCCTACATGTAAGCAGGCTGGTGTCATCGGTGCTATGGGTGGAGTGATCGGTTCCCTTCAGGCAATGGAGGCAATCAAGTATCTCCTGGGTGTAGGTGAGCTGCTTACAGGATATCTGCTTACATATGATGCACTTACGATGGAGTTTAGAAAAATCAAGCTTCCAAAGGATACCCACAATTGTGCGGTCTGTGGAGACCATCCAACGATCCTTGAGCCGATTGACTATGAGCAGGAGGTTTGTGAGGAAACTGAGAACAGATTTAAGGCACCGCGTCAGTAGAGGTAGAGCATGAATATAATTAGAATGAAATATCCATTTTTAGATGAGATAGCAGCTTATGCGAGAGAGCACCTGCCTGAGGAGGCATGTGGTCTTATCGCAGGAAGCGAGGATGAAAATGGCAGATTAATCACAAAAGTATATTATCTGACCAATGTTGACCATGCCGAAGACCATTTTACCTTAGACCCAAAGGAGCAGCTCGCTGCAATCAAGGATATGAGAGCAAATGGACTTAAGCCTCTTGGCAACTGGCATTCTCATCCATCCAGTCCTTCAAGACCATCGGATGAAGACATAAAGCTGGCATTTGACCCTAATGCCAGTTATATGATATTATCGCTTATGGCAGATAATCCTGTGCTCAATTCATTTCACATCGAGGATGGGATTGTGACAAAAGAGGATTTGAGGATTTATTCTGACGAATACTTTTTCTAAAATGATTACGAGGATGGAAAAATGAAATTAAAAACTAAAGAACTGACAACCTGTGCGCTTTTTGCTGCCCTGATTGCAGTGGGAGCTTTTATTAAGATTGATATTCCGCTTCCAATGTACACAATGCATTTCACCATGCAGTGGTTTTTTGTCCTGATGGCAGGTTTACTGCTGGGAAAGAAGCTGGCAGCAACCAGTGTTGTGGTATATCTGTGCATAGGATTGGTGGGAGTGCCTGTGTTTGCAGCAGGAGGAGGTCCGACATATATTTTCAGACCAGGCTTTGGCTTTTTGCTTGGCTTTGCCCTTGCAGCGTTTTTAATGGGTGCGATAACAGATAAACTCAAAAAATACAACATTATAAACCTTTTGCTTCCAGCAGTGGCTGGCCTTGTTGCCTACTATGGAGTGGGAGCGGTTTACTTTTATTGTATCAATAATTTCTATGTGAAATCACCTGTGTCAATGGCTGTAGTTGTGGCAGATTACTGTCTGATAACTGTTATACCGGATTTTATTCTGTGTGTACTGTCAGTAATGTTTGCAGTGAAGCTTAGACCTGTATTTATGAATATTTTGTATGGATATTCTTCAAGAAAGAAAGCAGTGTAATATGGCATATTTTCCAATGTTTGTAGATTTGACAGATAAAACCTGCCTGGTAGTCGGAGGCGGGGAAGTGGCGTATAGAAAGGTTAAGACACTTCTGGATTTTGACGCAAAGGTGACGGTGGTTGCTGAGAGCGTCTGCCCTAAGCTTGCAGAGCTGGCAGAAGCACCAGACAAAAAAATACTGTCTGCCTGTGACTATGTGACAGGAGCCGGGGAGGTTACATCTGAAGATAAAGTGCAGTCAGCTTGTGGGCAGGATGCAGAAAAGGCAGATGCATTAGAGCAAAAAATCACAATCTGCGTCAGACCATTTCAAAAAGAGGATTGCGATGGCAGGCTGCTGGTGGTAGCGGCAACCGATGATAAAGAATTAAATCATAATATAGCTGAATATTGTAAAGCTGCTGGAATAATGGTCAATGCTGTTGACCAGAAGGATGACTGCAGCTTTATTTTTTCATCTTATGTCAGGGAGCAGAATCTGGTGGCAGCTTTTTCAAGTGGCGGAAAAAGCCCTGTTCTGACACAGTACCTGAAAAAGAAGGAAACAGATATACTGACCCCGTTTTTAGGAACCCTGAATGAGTACATGGGAGATATAAGGGCAGATATTATTTCAAAATATGCCAGTGAGGAGGAGCGCAAAAGAGCATTTTGTGATATTGTATATAGTGCAATAGAAAATCAGAAATTGCCATAGGAGAGATGGATGAGATATTACGTTGGAACAAGAGGCTCAAAGCTTGCGTTAGTGCAGACTAACTATGTAATTGACAGATTAAAGGAAGCCTATCCGGAGGACGAGTTTGAATCTGTAGTTATAAAAACTACAGGTGATATACAGGCGGACCGCCAGTTGGACAAGATAGGTTCAAAGGGCATTTTTGTGAAAGAGATAGAGGAAGAACTGGCAGATGGCAGGATACAGATGGCGGTACATTCCTTAAAGGATATGCCGGAGGAACCGGAAGCAGGACTGACCTTTGCTAAAGCCTGGAAGCGTGAGGATTCAAGGGATGTGCTGGTGCTTAAAAATGCAAGGACTCTTGATGAACTGCCCCAGGGCGCAGTGATTGGAACTGGAAGCAAGAGGAGAAAGTACCAGCTTCTTAAGCTCAGACCTGATTTGAAGGTGGTTGGAATCAGAGGGAATATAGATACCAGACTCCGGAAGCTGTATGAGGGTAAGCCGGTTTGTGAAGGTGAGGCTGCTTTGTCTGTTGGCACTGAAAAAACTGTGGATGATATTGCAAAAGACAAACTGGAGATAAATAGACTGATATTAGACGGAATTGTGATTGCAGCGGCAGGAATCAAGAGAATTGGCAGGGCAGAGGAGATAAGCCAATACATGTCTGTGGATGAGATAATCCCGGCTCCAGCCCAGGGAACCCTTGCCCTTGAGCTTAGGGCAGACAATACAGAGCTTCTGGCAAAATTGAATGCTCTGGCAGATGAGGACACTGACAGATGTGTGCAGATGGAGAGGGCTTTTCTTAAGCAGATAGGTGGTGACTGTCATACACCTGTGGCTGCCTACTGCGACATAAATGATGGTAAGCTTGAGCTTAGAGCCATGTATGGCAGTGAGGATGGCAGCAGGCTGGCTTCTGCCAGGGTGACAGAAGCTGATGTTAACTTCATTGATTGTACATCTGAAAATGAAAAGATGACTAAAATGGTGGATATGGCTGTTAAAAAAATATGTGAAGAATTATGCTAGAGTAGTTTGACATTACAAAATTATGGAGCAGCTATATGGTTATTTGAAATATATGCAATTTTATTTGTTCCTGACATAATTGCATTTGTTAAGGGGTGACAAGATAAAAAGTGGATACCATCAATAGTTTCAGGGATAGTTGTTTCAGGATATTTGTGGATTGCATCACCGATGCAATAGAAGTTACATACGAAAGTATATAGGCAGAGAGAAAATGGGAAAAGTAATATTAGCAGGAGCAGGACCGGGAGATACGGGACTGCTTACTTTAAAAGCATATAAATACATAAGAGAGGCAGATTGTCTGGTATATGACAGGCTTATGTCTCCTAAGCTTCTGGAGCTTGCAAGGACAGACTGCGAGCATATTTATGTTGGAAAAGAAAATCATAAGCATGTGGTAAATCAGGACGGAATCAACGAGATATTATTCCAGAAATCAAAGCAGCATGAGCTTGTTCTAAGGCTTAAGGGTGGCGACCCATACGTCTTTGGAAGAGGTGGAGAGGAAGCTCTCTATCTGACAGAGAGGGGCGTGTCGGTAGAGCTGGTGCCGGGAGTCAGCTCGTCAATTGCAGCCCTTGCAGACGCAGGAATACCAATTACCCACAGAGGCGTGGCAAAGGGATTTCAGGTGATAACAGCCCACAGCAGGAAGGACGAAGAGGCAGATATAGATTACTCACTTCTCACAGACGAGACCATAACCTGTGTTTTTCTCATGGGCTTACAGCATGTAGAAAGCATTGCGGCAGGACTTATGAGAGCAGGAAGGCGTGAGGATACTCCTATAGCGGTAATCTCAAATGGAACCCTGCCGACGCAGAATAAGTGTGTCGGGACACTTAAAAATATCGGGGCAAAAATGAAAGAGGCTCATTTAAAATCTCCTGCTATAATTGTGGCTGGGGATGTGGTAAATATGAGTGACGAGCTGGACTTCTTTGAGAAGCGTCCTCTGTTTGGACGAAAATTCATTGTGCCATATATTGAGGATATGGGTGGGGCTGAACCTCAAAATTGTGATGTGTCTCTTATGCCGGTCAGATTTGAGGCAGGTGTTCTGCCACAAGATATGATTAGATATGGAATACAAGGGTATGGTAACAGGATAGTATCAAGCCTTGAAGAACTTGGCGCAGATGTATTGAGCCTTAAGGTTGGCAGAATACAGCCTGTAATTATAAATGATTTTGAAAGGCAGATTTGTAGTGCAGATTGGCTTATTTTTACCAGCAAAAACGGTGTTAAATCATTTTTCTATAATATGAAGCATGCGGGGATGGATGTAAGAAAGCTGGCAGGTTGTAAGTTTGCAGTTGTGGGTAAGCATACGGCGGAAGAACTTGAGAAAGACAATATATACCCAGATTTTATTCCAGACACAGCGACCGGGGAGAGTCTTGCAAGAGAGTTCTGCAAAAAAATACTACAGTCAGATAAGGCTTCAATAGTAAATCAGAATTTGCATAAAAATGCTGACAATGATGTCCCGGTCAGGGTCTGCCTGCTTGCAGCAAAGGGAGCATCAACAGATGTGGAAAGCATACTGGGCAATCGTTGTGATTTCCATAAAATTACAGCCTATGAAAATAAGGCACTTCCAATATCAAGTGACATATTTGAGCCAATCATGGAATCAGACGGCAGAGAGATAGAAGCTGTCTTTACCAGTGCTTCAAATGTAAGGAGAATGTATGGGGCACTGCCAGAGCAGCTTGTAATCTCAAAGGCATATTCTATAGGTGAGAAAACCACCAGTGCATTGAAGGAGCAAAAGGCAGGTCTGATTATAGAGGCAGAGGAATGCTCCTATGAAGCAATATTGAAAGAAATTATAAGGTAATAAACTGTGGAATAGAGATGGATAAAATAAAATGAAACGAATAGATTTTGAACACGGAACAGTAGTAGGAAACATACTGGGTGCGGCACTTCCCATGCTTGTAGCACAGATTTTAAACCTCCTGTACAACATCGTAGACCGTATATATATTGCCAGAATCCAGGATGTGGGAACTGCGGCACTAGGAGCAGTGGGACTTTGCTTTCCTCTTATAGTGATTATCAGCGCATTTGCTAATCTCTTTGGAAGCGGCGGTGCACCATTGTTTTCCATCTACAGAGGAGGAAAGAAGGAAAAGCAGGCTGTGCATGTCATGAATACATCCTTTACCATGGTGTGCGTTAGTGCAATCTTACTCATGTTAGCTGGACTAATCTTTGCCCGCCCACTTCTGGTATTGTTTGGAGCATCGAAAACAGCACTTCAATATGCATACCCATACATGATGATATATATGCTTGGCACACTGCCATCCATGCTGGATATAGGAATGAATCCTTTTATAAACGCACAGGGCTATTCTGTCATAGGAATGTTTTCTGTTGTAATAGGAGCCATGGCGAATCTGATATTAGACCCGCTCTTTATATTTGTGTTTAGATTTGGTGTAAGAGGAGCGGCAATAGCAACGGTTTTGTCACAATGCCTTTCAGCTTTGTTTGTCCTGTTTTTCCTTACGAGAAAAGCAGAGTTTAAGGTTCGATTCCTCAAAAAGGAT
>URLU01000081.1 GCA_900548765.1 uncultured Lachnobacterium sp. | reverse complement strand
TCGAAGCTTAGCACTCTTTGAGCGGCTGTTTACTTCAAGCTCCTCCTCCGAAGGAAGTATTGGTTTTCTTGTTACCACATGTCCCTTTGATTTATTGCCACATACGCACACTGGAAAATTGCTTGGGCATGTACATGGGTTTTCATTCTTTTTAAAATTCGACTTTACTATTCTGTCCTCTAATGAATGGAAGGTTATAATACATATTCTTCCCTTATCATTTAAAAGTTCTATCATGTCATCCAGATTATCCCGCAATACATCAAGCTCATGATTTAACTCAATTCTGATTGCCTGATAGGTACGCTTTGAAGGATGTCCGCCTGTAGCCCTGACCTTTGATGGTATAGAGGCTTTTATTATCTCGTTAAGCTCTCCTGTTGTCTCAATAGGCTTTATCTGTCTTGCCTGTACAATGTGCTTTGCGATGTTTTTTGCAAATCTGTCCTCACCATAGTCTCTAATGATTCTAAACAAGTCCATCTCACTGTAGTCATTTACTATATCCTTTGCTGTGAGAGCTTGTCTGTCATCCATTCTCATATCCAGTGGAGCATCCTCCACTCTGTATGTAAAGCCTCTCTCCGGTGTATCAAGCTGAAATGATGAAACTCCAAGGTCAAGTATGATTCCATCTACTTTTTCAATTCCAAGACCATGAATCACATTTTTCATATCTGAATAATTACTGCGTACAATAGTAACCCTGTCCTTGTAGTCCTTTAACCGCTCACTGGCAGCGGCTATTGCGTCAGAATCCTGATCTATTCCAATAAGCCGTCCCTTGTCAGAAAGTCTCTTGCAAATTTCTATTGAATGGCCTGCTCCTCCAAGTGTTCCATCAACATAGATTCCGTCAGGTTTAATATTTAGTTCTCTGATTGTCTCATCCCTTAGTACGGAATAATGCTTGAATTCCACTTTTTCGTCTCCTTTAACTAACTAGATTCCTATTCCAAGCTCTGCCATGTGTTCAGCTATCTCATCCATATCGTCATAATCTGTATTCTCAAGGTATCTGTCCTTGCTCCAGATTTCTACTCTGCTGTACACTCCCACCGAAACAATGTCCTTGTCTATTCCGGCATATTCTCTTAAGTTCGCTGGAAGAAGAATACGTCCCTGCTTGTCCACTTCACAGTTTGCTGCTCCTGCAAAGAAAAATCTCAGGAATTTTCTTGCGTCCTTAGAGGTCAGCGGTTTTTCCCGAAGGCTATCCTCTATACGATGCCACTCTTCATTTGAATATACGAACAAGCATCCATCCAGTCCCTTTGTCACAACAAATTCATTTCCAAGCTGTTCTCTGAATTTTGATGGAACAATCAATCTGCCTTTTGCATCAACTGAATGATTATACTCGCCCATGAACATGGCATCTGTACCTCCTTCCCTCTATAAATGACTTTGTGGTTTCCACCACTTCCCACCACTTATATGGGTTTTGGCACCACTTTCCTCCACTTACGTTATATAATACTCTCTAACCCTCATAAAATCAAGGGTTTTGGGCAAAAAAATAACGCAAAGCCATAAAACTTTGCGTTAAGAAATTAATATTATTTTGTTAAAATGACTATTCTGTGGTGGAAAGTGGTGGATTTTGTTTTCTAGCTCTCACTTCTCCCACAATCACCCATACAAGAGATATTACAACCAGCAAAATCGCCACAAGCTGCGATACAGGATAGTTTACAACCGGAAGCAGGAGCTGGTCAGTTCTAAGCCCTTCTATCCAGAATCTGCCTATGCCATATCCGAACAGATACCAAAGAAATACCTCTCCATCAAACTTTTTGTGTTTGAAAAAGATAATAAGCAAAATCAAGAGTCCCAGATTCCATAATGATTCATAAAGAAAGGTCGGATGTACCTGGATATAGCTGATTCCATCCACCTCTACTACATTTTGAAGCAGTTCCTGTGTGCAGTCAGAGCTTCTGACTGCTGATAAAGGAAGCTGCATTGCAAACAATCCGTCACTATATCCGCCAAAGGCTTCTCGATTAAAGAAATTGCCCCATCTGCCTATAATCTGCCCCAGCACAAGTCCAAGTCCTGCGGTATCGCATAACAGACCAAACTTGATTTTCTTCACCTTTGCAAAAATAAAGGTAGTAATTATGGCTGCTATGACTCCTCCATATATGGCTAGTCCGCCCTGCCTGATATTAAAAACACTGAGCAGATCATCCTTGTACAAATCCCACCTGAATATCACATAATATATTCTGGCACCTATCACTGAACAAATAATGGCAACAACTGCCAGGTCAAAATAGGTATCAGGATTCTGTCCTGTCTTTTTCGCAGCCAGACAGGCTATACCTATTCCTGCCAGCATGCCAAGTGCAATTATCATTCCATAATAGGCAATGGAAAAATTACCTATCATCACGTTTTTCCCAACATGTTCTAAGTAGATATGTAGGTGAGGGAAATTAATATTATAGTCCATATTGTCTCCTTACAAAACGAAGGCAGGCATAGATTATCCCACCTTCATTTATATTTGATAAGCTTTTAACCGCTATCTCTCAAAGCTTGAGCACTCTGTCTCTCCAGCTTCATCTGCATGACCACCAGCAATTCCTATGTGCTTTGCAGTACATTTGTTGGAATCGTTGTATCTGCATCCGCAGGCCTCACATGACACATCTGTCGCCTTGGCAGTACAGCAGTGTGATACATTTAAAGCCCCATCAGAAGTCCTAAGCAGAAAGCTTCCGCAGTTTGTCTCTGATGGCACTACCGCATCATCACCCTTAACAGAAATATCATTTCGGCTGCAGCATTTGTCGTTATTGTAGGCACAATTAACGACAGTACAATCTAAATTCGTCATACTCATACCTCCTTTTCCTGTGCAAAGGATAGTATGTCTATGATTGAATTATTTATGCAATTTATTTATGTTTTTCTTCCTCTGGAAGTTCTACACGGATTTCCTTTGTACGGATTTCCTCACAAATCTGGTCAATAAAGTCTGCAAGTGGCTTTGTTCCCTCATTGCCCTCGTAACGGCTTCTTACAGAAACTGTTCCATCCTGCTCCTCCTGAGCACCAACTACAAGCATATATGGAAGCTTGTCAAGACGAGCCTCTCTAATCTTGTAGCCAATCTTCTCTGCTCTATTGTCAACTGTTACATCCACATCATTTTTCTTAAGCTCAGCAGCAACCTGATTTGCATAATCAATGTATTTTTCAGAAATAGGAAGTACTCTTACCTGCTCCGGGCAAAGCCATGTAGGGAATTTACCTGCATAATGCTCGATAAGCCATGCAAGTGTTCTCTCATAACATCCCATAGATGTTCTGTGGATAATCCATGGAAGCTTCTTCTCTCCATTCTCATCAATGTAGTACATGCCAAACTTCTCTGCTGATGCACAGTCAAGCTGGATTGTAACCATTGTGTCCTCTTTGCCGTATACATTTTTTGCCTGAATATCAATCTTAGGACCATAGAAAGCAGCCTCTCCATCAGCCTCTGTATACTTGATATTGTTCTCGTCCATGACATCTCTCAAGTACTGCTGTGTAGAGTTCCAGTACTCCTCGTCTCCAAGATACTTATCGGTATTATTTGGATCCCACTTAGACAGACGGTATGTTACATCGCCATCGATTCCAAGTGTTGTCATAACGTAATGGCATAACTCTGTACATCTTGTAAGCTCTTCCTCAGCCTGCTCTGGTGTGAGAATAATATGTGCCTCTGTAATTGTAAACTGACGGACACGGGTAAGTCCATGCATCTCTCCGGAATCCTCATTACGGAAAAGAGTTGATGTCTCAGCCATTCTGTAAGGCAGATCCCTATATGAATGCTGCTCATTCATGTATACATAATACTGGAATGGACATGTCATAGGGCGAAGAGCCATTGTCTCCTTGTCATCTTCATCCTTGTTTAAGATAAACATTCCATCCATATAGTGATCCCAATGTCCTGAAATCTTATAGAGGTCTGATTTTGCCATAAGTGGTGTACGAGTACGCACATATCCCCACTCCTTATCCTCCAGATCCTCTATCCATCTCTGGAGCTTCATAATCATTTTTGTCCCCTTTGGTGTAAAAAGTGGAAGCCCCTGTCCGATTACATCAACAGTTGTGAAAAGTCCCATCTCCCTGCCGAGCTTGTTGTGGTCACGGTTCTTAGCATCCTCTCTCCTTGCAAGGTCAGCCTGTAATTCTTCCTTAGTATTAAATGCTGTACCATAAATTCTCTGGAGACGAGCCTTGTTTGAATCGCCTCTCCAGTATGCCATTGATGAAGAAACAAGCTTGAAAGCCTTAACCTGCTTTGTGCTCATAAGGTGAGGTCCAGCACATAAGTCTACAAAATCTCCCTGGTCATAGAAGGAAATCTCAGCATCCTCTGGAAGGTCTTTGATAAGCTCTACCTTAAATGGCTCATTCTTCTCCTCCATGAACTTAATTGCTTCCTCTCTTGGAAGTGTAAATCTTGTAATTTTATTGCCTTTTTTGATGATTTTCTTCATCTCAGCCTCAAGAGCATCCAAATCCTCTCTTGAGAATGGTTCATGATCAAAATCATAATAAAATCCATCATCAATAGATGGTCCAATTGTAATCTTTGCTTCTGGGAAAAGCTTCTTTACAGCCTCTGCCAGAATGTGTGATGCTGTATGACGAATTATAGGAAGTGAGGCCTCATCCCTTGTTGTAATAATATTAAGCTCACAGTCATCCTCTACCATAGTTCTGAGGTCAACAACCTCTCCGTTTAACTCTCCTGCACATGCAGCTCTTGCAAGTCCTTCGCTTATATCAAGGGCAATGTCATATACGCTTTTTGCTTCACTATACTCTTTTACTGATCCATCTTTTAATGTTACTTTCATTTTTATCTCCTTATATCTCTTTATTATTTCTGAAATTCTATGATTTTATTGAATCTTAGCATTATTCATCATCAGAACCATCCTCGCATTCATGTGCTCCATCATAGTTGTACACCTGATCGCCACACACACCGAATCTCTGATTCCTGCGTGGTGAAATAAGCATTCCTACTATTGCACCAGCCATAGCACTTATTGCTAAGGTCAGAAGGAAATCCACCTTGGAAACATGTAATTCTTTCGGAAGTTCTTTAACCATATTAACCAAACGCTTCATCCTGTATATCACCTTCTTTCATTGCTTCTTATCCTTGCAGTCTGATGTTTTCATCGTACTTCTTTTATTCGTATAAAACCTAACTGCAAGCTCGAATCCGCAGTTTCACTGCTTCTCCGTTGCTTCGCAACTACGATTCTCGCTTTTCGTTAGGTCGTCCGATTTCAAACATCATCCTTGCAAGCCAGCTTGCAGTCTGATGTTTTCATCGTACTTCTTTTATACGATAAAAAAAATCCCTGACACTACAAATGTAATGCCAGGGACGATAATCACGTGGTTCCACCCTGAGTTTGCCTGCTATATGTACCAACATAATCTGTCAATAACAGCTTCTATGTATACGCGGCAGAAAAATAACAAGCCTCATATGATTATAACGGAATCACCGGACCTGATTGGGGTCACTCAGAGCTGGTCTTCAACAAGCCCTCCACCAGAATACTCTCACCAAATGTATCCCTCTCTGACGCTTTAAGCTTATCTACTCTTCTCTTCAACGTTTTATCTTTTCTTTTAACCTATTATAGCCTCAATTTTTATAAATTCAAGTACTTTTTGCTTATTTTACTGTTCTTTTAACATACAGCACTTTTTGTACTTCTTGCCACTTCCACATGGACATGGATCATTACGTCCAATCTTCTTGCCTACTACAACTGTACCAGACTTTTTCTGCTCCATATAAAGTGTGTGCTTTGTATCAGCATCAAAAATCTCATCCCACATTGGAAGATTGTAAAGCCAGTCTGCCTTTGCATCAACCATGTTCTTGTATAGCTTTTCCTTGTCGAATGCAAGGCTGACCTTTGTATCCTCCTCAAGCTCCTCAATAGGATTTGGAGTAACAAGGCTGTCGTTGATTCCATCTAAGAAACCAGCCATCTCTAATAAAGATAATTTATATTTCTCTGCGAGTTCCTTAACAGTTCCCTCTACCACTTCATCTGGATTTGTAAGAAGCTGCTCGTAAACGCCCTTCTCCAGTAAGAAGTATCTCTGCCAGAAACGCTGTAACTCTGCCTGATTTGCATTTTCATTGTAGGCAATCTTATGCCAATCCTGTAATAAAGCCATTGCTTTTACCACCTTTTTCTCATTATATAATCGCACTCACAGTGCTTCCCTATTATAACAAACAAGCGCCTTGACGTCAATTTGGTTTTTTGTTAGTATTCACATAAGTACTTGATTTTGTACAAAGGAGATTTTCACATGAAAAAAGTAAAACAGATTCTCGCAATCTTAGGAGTTGTGCTCCTGTTAGGATTATATGTAATAACACTGATAATGGCTGTCACAGATAATACTTCAACCCTGTCCATGCTTGAGGCTTCTGTTGTGGCTACTATTCTCATCCCTATTCTGATGTGGGCTTATAGCTTTATATACAGGCTGCTTAAGAAATATTATGGTTCTGATAAAGATGAGAATGAGGATAAATAACTGCTCGCTAAATCATTTTGCGATAGCGGTTCATATCCTCCGTCGTAATGCCAAGCATATTGCAGACTTCCTCAAAGCTCTTGGCAGTATTGTGCATTGCATTTTGTATTAGCTCAATTGCCTTTATATCCTCGCCTTCTCTCTGTCCCTCTTGCTTTAACTCCATTACTGCCTTACACATATTATAATTACCCTCCTTATTTTTATCTGGTAATTCTATATTTGCAATAAAATGTTTTCAGTTTCAATTATTAGCTAAATATTGATATATCTTTTCTGCGTCCTGTGTATCTATAGCTTCGATTGCGGCATAAATTTTCTTTATGAGGTCAACCTTCTGCTCCAAATGCTCTGCCGCAACTTCCGGTGCCAGACCTTTTTTATATTTTTTGCAACATTGAGAAATCAGGTTTATCATCTCGCCTTCTTCTCTGCCCTCTTCTCTTCCCTCTTCTCTTCCTGCTTCTCTGCCCTCTTCTCTACCAGCCTCACGTTCCATTATTATCTGTCTGTCAAATGTATAATCCATCTGTGTCACTTTTACCACCTCAGATCTGTTCTCCATCAGGAACTCCACCAGCACACCCTCTTCAATACATCTGTCAATTGCCATATTGATGGCTTTCTTCAAATCATCCTCGTCATCATCATCCTGCTGACTAAGATAATACTTCACATAATCGACAAACGTCATATACTGCTTTAATACTTCGCATTTTTCAAGAAGCTGTTGGTTTTTCCCGAAATTAATATTGTATACCTTGCATACCAGCTCTAACTCTGGATTGTCAGTCTTTTTCTCAAACGCATCCGACAATCTCATCTCGCACTCTGCCGGCTGGTCTTCATCACCATTATAAAATACCACAAACTTTGGAACCGGTATCTTAACCAGTGTCCTGCCATATATGTTCTTCTTTTTGACAAATTTACTAATTATTGTAGTGTAATAAATCAAATTTCGAACTGGCATATTAGGGCATACTGTTGACTGGTGTTCGTAAATGCTTAATGCAGCGTCAACCACAAATGCAGCGTCATTGCGGACTGTAAGGGAAACTCCCTTGTCCAGCGTACAAATCTCAATATCATCTGGATTTGTGTAATTCGTGCCATTCAGTGCATTATAGACCGACAAAGCCATGGCTTTATCCTCCATAAGCATGCTAAACACATCACTTTTGTACTCTCTGTTACCATTACCCATAAAAGACCTCCTTAGTGTGCAGGAGCCTCTTTATCCTCCTGCTCTTATCAAATTATTAATTGGAAATAAAAGCAAGATTTTCAGGATATTAAAATTGAACTATAGATTTGTTAACGCATAACAATGATGAGGGTACTCTGCGCACCTTATCACATATGTAACTCATTGCCTGCTCGTTTAAGAAAATTATTGCTTTGAGTGTATTATAGCTTACTTCCCGGCGTATCTCAATACCTAAATTCACTATAATTCACTGTTATTCTGTAGTTTATTTGCAATTTTTAAAATGCTATAAGATATATACATAAAGCCTGCCACTGGCAGCTTTTATTGCATACTTTGGCATTCACACTTAAGCATAAAAAATGCCCCAGAGTGAATACTCACTCCGAGACATTTTTAGAGCTAATATTTAGCTATGGTTGAGCTAATATCGTCAAACTAGATTACTGTAAGAGAGAAAGTACACCCTGTGTAGACTGGTTAGCCTGTGCAAGCATTGACTGACCTGCCTGTGTAAGAATATTATTCTTAGAGTACTTAACCATCTCATCAGCCATATCTGTATCACGGATACGTGATTCAGCAGATGTTGTATTTTCAACAACGTTATCCAAGTTGTCGATTGTGTGCTCAAGACGGTTCTGAACTGCACCAAGGCTAGATCTCTGTGTTGAAACTTTCTGGATAGCCTGTGAAATAGTATCAATAGCTACAGTAGCATCATCCTCTGTATCAACTTTAAGACCCTTAACACCAATTCCTGCCGCACTCATTGCATCAATCTGTACACCAATCTTGTTGTCAGATGACGAATCTGCACCTACATGTAAATTAAAGTTAAGAGTGCCATTTACTGGCTCTGATTTAGTAAAGGTGTCTTTTGCGGTTGCATCAAACGTGATTTCCATGCTCGTTTTATCTTTGCCAGCCACACCTGTTTCACTGGTATAATATTTTTGTCCGATTACAAGGTCTTTTGCAGCTACTTCTTTACCTTTATCATCATACAACTTTGTTACATATGCATAATCTTTTCCAGCTTTAGCAATCTTAGTATCATCTTGACCATCATCTTTATTTGCTGTATAAACTTTTTCCCCATTCGCTAATGCCTTTTTTAATCCTGCTGCGTCAAGAGCGGTATTACTGCCTGCAGCATATAATGTATCTACCGGCACGTTATAGCCTGACTTATAGAATGTTGCTGTATCAGCTTTTGTTGTATCACCCTTTAACAGATATGTCTCATTAAACTTTGTTGTTGTAGAAACACGATCGATTTCTTCTGATAACTGATCAATTTCTGCCTGGATAGCATCCCTATCTGACTGAGAGTTTGTTCCATTGGCTGACTGAGTTGCTAACTCATTCATTCTCTGAAGCATTGAGTGAACTTCTGTTAAAGCACCTTCAGCTGTCTGTA
>URLU01000080.1 GCA_900548765.1 uncultured Lachnobacterium sp. | reverse complement strand
TAAAGCAGTTAGAAGCTGAGGAGACAACTAAATCAGGAATCATCCTGACAAGTGCAGCGCAGGAGAAGCCACAGGAGGCAGAGGTTGTTGCAGTTGGACCTGGCGGAATGGTAGATGGCAAGGAAGTTGTTATGCAGGTTAAAGAAGGACAGAAGGTTATCTATTCTAAGTACGCTGGAACAGAGGTTAAGCTTGAGGGACAGGAATACATCATTGTTAGACAGAATGATATTCTTGCAGTTGTAGAGTAACAAAATAAAACAATACAATTTAAAATAGAAATTTAAATAAGAAATTTAAATAAGAAAGGTCGAATTAATCATGGCAAAGGAAATTAAATATGGCTCAGAAGCAAGAGCAGCTCTTGGAGCAGGTGTAGATAAATTAGCAAATACAGTTAGAGTTACAATCGGACCAAAAGGAAGAAACGTTGTATTAGATAAGTCCTTTGGTGCACCACTTATTACAAATGATGGTGTTACAATCGCAAAGGAAATCGAGCTTGAGGATGCTTTCGAGAACATGGGAGCACAGCTTGTCAAGGAAGTTGCTACAAAGACAAATGATGTAGCAGGAGATGGTACAACAACAGCTACAGTTCTTACACAGGCTATGGTTCAGGAAGGTATGAAGAACCTTGAGGCTGGTGCAAATCCAATCGTTCTTCGTCGTGGTATGAAGAAAGCAACAGATACAGCAGTTGAGGCTCTCAAGGAAATGAGCCAGAAGGTAACAGGAAAAGACCAGATTGCAAAGGTTGCTGCTATTTCTGCTGGTGACGAGGCAGTTGGTAACATGGTAGCAGATGCTATGGAAAAAGTTACAAACGATGGCGTAATCACAATTGAAGAGTCAAAGACAATGGAGACAGAGCTTGACCTTGTAGAAGGTATGCAGTTTGATCGTGGATACCTTTCAGCATACATGTGTACAGATATGGATAAGATGGAAGCAGTACTTGATGACCCATATATCCTTATTACAGACAAGAAGATTTCAAACATTCAGGATATTCTTCCTCTCCTTGAGCAGATTGTACAGTCAGGTTCAAGACTTCTTATCATTGCAGAGGATGTTGAGGGCGAGGCTCTTACAACACTTATCGTAAATAAGCTTCGTGGAACATTCAATGTAGTAGCTGTAAAGGCTCCTGGATATGGTGACAGAAGAAAGGCTATGCTTGAGGACATCGCAATCCTTACAGGTGGTCAGGTAATCAGCTCAGATTTAGGACTTGAGCTTAAGGATACAACAATGGATCAGCTTGGTCGTGCTAAGTCAGTTAAGGTTCAGAAAGAGAACACTGTAATCGTTGATGGAGCAGGAGACAAGGACGCAATCAAGGGCAGAATCAACCAGATTCGTGGACAGATTGATGAGACAACATCTGAGTTTGACAAAGAGAAGCTTCAGGAGAGACTTGCTAAGATGGCAGGTGGAGTTGCAGTAATCAGAGTTGGTGCAGCAACAGAGACAGAGATGAAGGAAGCTAAGCTCCGTATGGAGGATGCTCTTAACGCAACAAGAGCAGCAGTAGAAGAAGGAATTATCGCAGGTGGCGGATCTGCATACATTCATGCATCAAAGAAGGTATCAGCTCTTGCAGATACACTTGAGGGAGATGAGAAGACAGGTGCAAAGGTTATCCTTAAGGCACTTGAGGCTCCACTTTACTATATCGCAGCAAATGCAGGACTTGAGGGTGCTGTAATTATCAATAAAGTAAAAGAGTCAGAGGCAGGAATCGGCTTTAACGCAGCAACAGAAGAGTATGTTGACATGGTTGCAAGCGGAATCCTTGACCCAGTTAAGGTTACAAGAAGTGCTCTCCAGAATGCAACATCTGTAGCATCAACACTTCTTACAACAGAGTCAGCAGTAGCAAACATCAAAGAGGACACACCAGCAATGCCAGCCGGCGGCGCAGGCATGGGGATGATGTAAGCGTAGACAATGAGGAAAATAAAAAATCAGAGGCAAGCTAGCTTGGCTCTGATTTTTTATTTGACGAATGTCCGGTTATGAGCAAGTAGCACGATAGTGCGGATTGCGAATAACCGGAGGCTGGGAACCAGCCGGGTCTACGCTAACACAAAATATATAAGCAAATGTACGAATACGAACAACGGAGTTGTGAGTATTCCACCAGGGAAAGCAGCGGAGCTGCGACTGGTGGTTAGCGTGTAGTATATAGACGAATGTCCGTATATGAGCAAGCGGCACGATAGTGCGCAAAGCACCCGCAATTCAAGGTAAATGTACATTGGACCTTTACCCCAATAAACACTCAAAAAAATCCACAACTAACACCAAATTGGATTTTTCCCATAAAAACCAGCCATTTTTTCTAAATATCCATTAAAAAATACAAAATATGCGATTTTTAGTACCTAAACCAGTGATTTAAGCCAGAAAAATCCAAAATACGTGAATACCATAATATATAAGCTGCATACATGTAGGCAATATACAGATAGACAATATATACAGGCAACATACATATAAGCCATCTACAGCTAGTTCATCCACACTTGAAAAATCCCCCTCATAATAGTATTATTTTATGCGAAAATGTACAGAACAGGAGACCAACCAATGATAACAACCCGCATCGCAGCCCCAGCAGACGCCAAAGCCCTGCTAGCCATATACACCCCCTACGTAGAGAAGACCGCCATCACCTTTGAGTACGACGTACCCACCCTGGAGGAATTCACATCCCGCATACACAATACCCTTCAGAAATTTCCATACATTGTGGCAGAGGAGAATCATGAAATACTAGGCTACGCATACGCAAGCCCCTTTAAGGAACGGGCTGCCTATGGCTGGTCTGTAGAGACATCCATATATGTGAAGCAGGATGAAAGACAAAAAGGAATTGGCAGAATACTCTATGAGTGCCTTGAAGAAATACTTAAGAAGCAGGGCATATTAAATGTAAATGCCTGTATAGGCTATCCACAGATAGAGGATGAGTACCTGACTCAGGACAGTGTGCGTTTTCATGAAAAACTCGGTTACAGCATGGTGGGCACCTTCCATAAATGTGGCTACAAGTTTGGCAGATGGTACGACATGGTATGGATGGAAAAATTCATAGGGGAGCATGACACAGGGGGGAGCCAGCCTGAAGTTATACCTTTTACTCAGTTGAAATAATTAAATTATAGGATTATAATAGCCTGCGATAATATGATAAAGAGGCGGAATAATGAACAGAAACGTAATAAACAGAACCCTGATTTACATCGCAGGCTTGCTATTCCTTGCCCTTGGCATAATCCTAAATACCAAGGCAGGACTTGGTGTATCACCTATTATTTCAGTAGCCTACAGTATATCCCAGATAAATGATTTTAATTTTGGCAATACGACCCTTGGTTTGTACACTGTATTTGTCATAATTGAGATAGTCATACATACAGTAAAAAATATAAGCAGCAGAAGAAATAGTGACAATGCATTAGCACCTGCAAATAAGAATTCACTTAAATTTATAATTCTGACAGATGTATTGCAGATTCCACTTAGCATAGTATTCACCAGATTTATGAATCTTTTTGCAGACAATATACCTGATTTTTCGCCAAAGGGGGAAAACACTGTAGCACATTTTTGCTTACAGCTGTTGGTGCTTCTTGCAGCACTTGTATTCACAGGCATAGGAGCAGCTATGTCGCTTAATATGCGTATAGTGCCTAATCCGGGAGACGGAATAGTGCAGGCTATATCAGACTGCATACATAAGAGCGTGGGCTTTACCAAAAACTGCTTTGATTTATTTAATGTGACCCTGACTGTGTGTATAGGGCTTATATGCAGGGGACATTTGATTGGAATAGGAATCGGTACTGTATTATCTATGATTGGCGTGGGCAGGGTTATAGCTGTATTTAACCACTTTACCAAGGACAAGCTGGTCAAGGCTGCAGGGGTGGAGATATAGGCATGGTACAGACCAGAAAACATATTATGAGTTGTCATGCATACATAAAATAGAGATTAAATAATTTTAACAATATAATAAAATATAAGAATAGTAACCATAACTAAAAATGATAGCTAACAGCCATAACTATATTGACAAGTTATATCATAAGGGGTAAATTATGCTAATAACAAAGAACATATACTTTGACTGGCAGATAAACTCAGGACTGATTACTATGAAGCAAGAGCCTTCGTTTTTATATACCACAGATGTGTATGATGACGAAGGCTTTTTGGCTGCCCCGCATCCAGATAAGCTGCCGGTGGCAGGTATGGTTGGTTTTTGGAAAGCATATGCTCTTTGAAATTTAAGAAAGGGCTTCGCTGAATAGCGAAAGAAAAATGAATGGTTTAGTTATTGTTTTAATCGGTATCGTAGCATTGGGAGCCGGTTATCTTTTCTATGGAAGATGGCTTGCAAAGAAATGGGGAATTGACCCAAATGCAAAAACCCCGGCTTACACACATGAGGATGGACAGGATTATGTACCATCATCAAAGTTTACAGTATTCTCACATCAGTTTTCATCAATAGCAGGAGCAGGACCTGTCACAGGACCAATCCTTGCATCAGTCTTTGGCTGGGTGCCGGTACTTCTGTGGCTTATAATTGGAGGTCTCTTCTTTGGAGCAGTACAGGACTTTGGTGCTTTGTACGCTTCTGTTAAGAATGAGGGCAAATCAATTGGAATGATTATCGAAAAATACATAGGCAAGACCGGAAGAAAGCTTTTCATGCTGTTTTGCTGGCTTTTTACCCTGCTTGTAATAGCTGCCTTCACAGACATGGTTGCAGGAACCTTTATGGGTAAAGGCGTTGAGGGCATGACAAAGGAGGTAAGCTACGCAAATTCAGCAGCAGCTTCCATCTCAATGCTTTTTATTGTGGTAGCAATTGTATTTGGAATCATCCAGAAAAAGGTTGGCAAGATGCATGAGGCAGTCCGCGCAGTAGTAGCAATCGGATTACTCGTAGTTATGTTTGCTGTCGGCATGCACCTTCCACTTTACGCAACAAAGACAACATGGATTTATGTAATCATGGCTTACCTTTTCCTTGCTTCTGTAATGCCTATGTGGTTGCTCATGCAGCCTCGTGATTATATGACAACATTTATGCTGCTAGGTATGGTTGGTGGAGCAGTAATCGGAGTGCTTGTGGCTCACCCGGCAATGAAGCTTAATGCCTTTAATGGATTTGCAGTTGCGGATGCAGCAGGCAACACAAGCTATTTATTCCCAACACTTTTTGTCACAATTGCATGTGGAGCAGTATCAGGCTTCCACAGCCTTGTATCATCAGGTACATCATCAAAGACAATCAGCAATGAGAAGGATATGCCAATGGTAGGATATGGTGCAATGGTTGTTGAGTCACTTCTCGGTATAGTAGCACTTGTTGTAGTTGGCGCAGTTGCTGTAAACGGAACCAAGCCGGCGGATGCAACTCCATTTGCTATTTTCTCAAGCGGTGTCGCAGGTTTCCTTGAAAAGATGGGACTGCCAGTACAGATTGCAACTGTATTTATGACAATGTGTGTATCAGCACTTGCACTTACATCCCTTGACTCAGTTGCCCGTATTGGACGTATGTCCTTTCAGGAACTTTTCTATGGAGACACAACAGATACATCCAAGATGCCAACATGGCAGAAGATACTTACAAATAAGTATTTTGCAACAGTAATTACCTTATTCTTCGGATATCTGCTTACACTTGGCGGATACAGCAATGTATGGCCACTGTTCGGCTCAGCTAACCAGCTGCTGGCAGCCCTCGTACTCATTGCACTTTCTGTATTTCTTAAGACAACAGGAAGGACAGGCTGGACACTCTACGCACCAATGTTTATCATGCTTGCAGTTACATTTACAGCCCTTGTACAGAAAACAATCGCTCTTGTCACAAATATAGTAAATGGTCAGGCAACCCTGCTGGTAGATGGACTTCAGTTTGTAGTTGCAATCCTTCTTATGGTGCTTGGCGTGCTGGTTGCATTCAGCTGTTTGAAGAAACTTTTTACAACAAAGAAGGCAGAAGCATAAAAATTTGCGTTTTGAGGTGGTCTATGCTATACTAAACGCTGTTGATAAGAAGAGGAATCTATTGGAGGACTTTAATAAATGAGCAGAGTTGTAGTAGTTACAGATTCAAATAGTGGAATTACTCAGGCAGAGGCAAAGGCACTTGATGTAGTTGTAATGCCAATGCCATTTTATATTAATGAGGAGATGTTCTATGAGGACATAGACCTCACTCAGGAGCAGTTTTATGCAAAGCTTGCAGAGGGCGGAGATATCAAGACATCTATGCCTCTTGTTGGTGATGTGACAGACAAATGGGATGAACTGCTGAAGGAATATGATGAGATTGTGTACATTCCGATGTCATCAGGACTTTCAAGCTCATGTGAGACAGCCTATATGCTCTCACAGGATTATGATGGAAAGGTTCAGGTTGTAAATAATCAGAGAATCTCTGTAACTATGAGACAGTCTGTGCTTGATGCAAAGGCAATGGCAGATAGTGGCAAGACAGCCGGGGAGATAAAGGATATATTGGAGAACGAAAAATTCAATTCTTCTATATATATCATGGTAGACACACTTACTTATCTAAAAAAGGGTGGCAGAATCACTCCTGCGGCAGCAGCTCTTGGAGCACTCTTAAAGCTTAAACCGGTTCTTCAGATACAGGGAGAAAAGCTTGATGCTTTTGCAAAGGCTCGTACAGTTAAGCAGGCAAAGAACATTATGATAGAGGCTATGAAGTCTGATTTTCAGAAGAGATTTGACAGCCCGGATGGTACAAAGATGAATCTTGAGATTGCTTACACTTTTGATAAGGAAGCTGCAGAAGCTTTTAAGGCAGAAGTACAGGAAGCTTTTCCAAATAATGAGATTGTGATGAATCCGCTTTCATTGTCGGTTTCATGTCATATAGGACCAGGTGCATTAGCAATTGCCTGCTCCAAGAAAATCAACAATTAATTAAGGAGGCATTGAAATATGTCAAAAGTAGATGTGGTAATTGGCTGCTTTTATGGTGATGAAGGCAAAGGAAAGGTTATTGATTATCTTGCAGGGGACGCAGATATTGCAGTCCGCGCGACAGGTGGTGATAACGCAGGACATACAATCAAGGCTGATGGCGTAAAATATGCTATGCATCTTATCCCATCAGGTCTTCTTTCAGGACATACAACTGGTGTGATTGGAAATGGTGTGGTTTTAAATCCAGAGGTGCTGCTTGAGGAGATAGACAATCTCAAGAGCCATGGATATGATATTGAGAAATACTTAAAAATCAGTGAGAAGGCACATGTTATCTTCCCATACCACCGCAGACTGGATGTCGCACTTGAAAAGGTGAGAAAAGCCAACAAGATTGGTACAACAGGCAAAGGAATCGGACCATCATACTGTGATAAGTATGAGAGATCTGGAATCAGAATGGAGGATTTGTACGCTCCAAACTTTAAGGAAAAGCTTAAAGAGATGACTGAGATGAAGTTAGCACTTCTCAAGGTCTTTGACCCGGAGACAGATTATACTGCTGATTTGGACTTTGAAAAGACATATGCCACATATACAGAATATGCAGATAAACTAAAGCCATATGTATGTGATACAATCACATTGCTTCACAAGGCTTTGGAAGAGGATAAGAAGGTTGTTGTAGAGGGAGCTCAGGCAACACTTCTGGATATTGATTTTGGTTCATACCCATTCGTTACATCATCAAACCCTACAATCGGTGGTATTCTTACAGGAACAGGACTCAGTGCTGCTGATATAGGAAATGTGTATGGTGTAATCAAGGCGTACTCAAGCCGAGTAGGTGAGGGACCATATGTTACAGAGCTTCTGGATGCGACCGGCGATAAGATTCGTGAGCTGGGACATGAGTATGGTACAACAACAGGCAGACCTAGAAGATGTGGCTGGCTTGACCTTGTAACCCTCAAGTACGCTAAGCGTGTCAACGGACTTACAGCCTTATCTGTAAACCATCTTGATACAATCGGAAACTTTGACAAGATTCAGGTCTGCGTTGGTTATGATGTAAATGGAACAGTGACAGAGGATTTTACAACAAACCTCAATATTTTAAATAACGCAAAGCCTGTATACAAGGAGCTTGCCGGTGGATGGAGCGATATAGCTTCATGTAAGACTTTTGAGGAACTTCCAGAAAATGCACAGAACTATATCAAGTTTATCGAGGAATATATCGGAGTGCCTGTTAAGTTTATCGGAACAGGTGCTGAGAGAGAGGCTATGATTGTCCGCTAATTTGTGTCTGCCATGCATATAGAGATGCTTCAATACTGAAAAGGCAGATTGATATAATTATAAAGTACATAGTTTGTAGTAAATACCCGTAATCAATTTGATTATGGGTATTTTTTATGTATGACAAAGTATGCAAGATAAGCTGCCGGTGGCAGGTTTTAGGTATAACAAAGTTTTTAGGATGAAGACTTGTATTATCCGGTTAACTATGCTATATATCTGTGAGAAAAGCCATAACAATATGTATAAGGAGTTTGAAATATGAATTACGAAGCAGTAGTTTTTGATATGGATGGGGTAATTTTTGACTCAGAACGAGCAGTGATGAACTGCTGGCTTGAGCTAGCACAGAAATATGACATAAAGGACATTGAAAAGCCATATTTTGCCTGTGTTGGAACCACAATGACCAGAACCAGAGAAATCATGCTTGAGACCTACGGTGAGGACTTCCCATATGATGAGTATGCCAGGGAATCCTCTCTTATGTATCACGAGAAATATGATGGGGGAAAACTGCCAATGAAGCCTGGAGTGATGGAGCTTTTAGCATATTTGAGGGGAAAAGGCAAGAAAATAGCCCTTGCATCATCCACCCGTAGGGAAACTGTTACAAATCAGCTTAGGTGGGCTGGAATAATAGATTACTTTGATGTAATCATATGTGGAGATATGGTGGCAAAAAGTAAGCCTGCACCGGATATTTTCCTAAAAGCCTGTCAGGAATTAGGTGTATCACCGGAAAACACATATGCAATTGAGGATTCATACAATGGGATAAGGGCTGCTCATGCAGGAGGGCTGCGTCCAATAATGGTTCCGGATCTGCTGGAAGCAGATGATGAGATGAGAGGGATGGCAGAATGTGTATGCGATAATCTGAATGAAGTAATTGATTATTTGGGATGACTAAGCAAGTGAAAAATGCTGTAGAATATTAAAACTAAATCAGAATAAAAAATGTAACACACTAGATA
>URLU01000079.1 GCA_900548765.1 uncultured Lachnobacterium sp. | reverse complement strand
GCATTGAATAATAGCGTATACCCTGAATTTGCCAAAATGGTTGTTGATTATACGTCTGAGTGCTACGGAATGTTTGATGATGCAGAGAAGAAGTCATATTTAGAAGTATTAAAAGATTTTGCATCAAGTGCAAGCCTGATGCCTTATGCAATAAGAGGATTAGTACAGCTGCCAAATAAGTTGTCGGAAAATGACTTCGTTGAAATAGAGAAGCAGCTGTCACCAATTATAGATGACGAGAATTGTTATGACATCTGTAAATTTTACTGGAAAAATGAAGAGCATATAAAAGAGAATAACAGTAATCTTCACGGATACGTTGAGGCGAATGTCAATGTGATAAAGAGCGTAATAGATGATACGAAACGAATATGGGCTTTGCAGAATCTAAAGAGACATTACAGTGGAATACGTGATGATAATTTTAAAGAGGTATTTATTGCAACACAGAATGCGGGGAATGATGTCGCAGAATCGGCAAAGCAGATGCTGGCATACTATCTGGACAATTACGACACTGGCAGGATGGCTAAACTGGTTATATGGATGTTAAAACAGAAAACAGAGTCTTATACAGATGCAATTATTAATTCCTGTAAAGTGGCAAAGTGTGCTCTTATTGCAGACTATGTTTTATCAAATCAGAACAGCTTTAATGTGGAGGATATACTTGCGCTGCTTGGATATATTCATAGAAATCCGGGGCAGAAGATGCAACATAACACATATCGGTTACTTAGTGTGGCGTGTGAGAAGTGCAGCGATACAGCAGAGCGTAAGGCTTGTGTCGAGTATATGAGTGCTATGACGAAGAAAGAGCGTGGTGCTGATGGAAAGTTTTATCCGCAGATGCTGGAGAAGATGTTGGAGGTGGAGACAGATGATGATGTGAAAGAGGAGATAAGGAAATTGAAGAAGAAATTTAGTTAATAACAAAAATGGAATTGCTTTAAGGAGTGAGGTGCGCAAATAAATGAAGATATATAAAGAATTAGAATTTCAAGGAAATAAGGAAGTCTTATTATTTTTGTATCAGTTATTTTTAAGAAAAAGTTTGATTATTGGTGAGCTAT
Organism: uncultured Lachnobacterium sp.; assembly: GCA_900548765.1. Taxonomy (GTDB): domain Bacteria; phylum Bacillota; class Clostridia; order Lachnospirales; family Lachnospiraceae; genus Roseburia. The sequence continues at coordinate 8,250 of URLU01000079.1, read as the reverse complement.
AAACAATTATGTGCATATATATTGAATTTTGTAATTCTAATATAATAAATTGGATGTAAAATTTAAACCGTATTATTAGCAAAATAATGTGTAAGAGACGACGTACCCCTAGCATTTTCCCCCAACCTATGCTATTATCATTCTGTTAAACAAAAATAAACCCACCCCACGAAAGGACAAATTATGTGCGGAATAGTAGGATTCACCGGCAAGCACCAGGCTGCTCCAATTCTTTTGGACGGCTTATCAAAGCTTGAATATAGAGGATACGACTCAGCAGGAATTGCTGTAAGAAACGATTCAGAGGATACAATTGTTGTAAAGGCAAAGGGAAAACTCAAGAATTTATCTGAGAAAACAGACGATGGAAAGGCAGTAAAGGGAACCTGTGGTATAGGTCATACAAGATGGGCTACACATGGTGAGCCTTCAGAGTTAAACGCTCATCCACATGCCAGTGATGATGGTAACGTTGTGGGTGTTCATAATGGTATTATTGAGAATTATCAGGAGCTCAAAGAGAAGCTTTTAAAGAAAGGCTACACTTTCTATTCTCAGACTGATACAGAGGTCGCTATCAAATTAGTTGATTATTATTATAAGAAATATCTGGGTACACCTGTTGATGCAATCAATCATGCCATGGTCCGTATCAGAGGTTCGTATGCTCTTGAGCTTATGTTCAAGGATTATCCGGAGGAGATTTATGTTGCCCGTAAGGACAGCCCGATGATTATCGGTGTTGCAGATGGCGAGTGCTATGTAGCATCTGATGTTCCTGCCATCCTCAAATATACCAGAAAAGTATATTACATAGGCAATCTGGAAATTGGACGTCTGGCAGATGGTCATGCAACCTTCTACAATCTGGACGGAGATGAGATTGAAAAAGACCCTGTTGAGATTACCTGGGATGCTGAGGCGGCTGAGAAGGGCGGATTTGAGCATTTCATGATGAAAGAGATTCATGAGCAGCCAAAGGCTATTGCAGATACACTTAATTCTGTAGTGAAGGATGGCAAAATAGACCTTTCTGCAGTTGGACTCACAGATGAGGACATCATGAATACATCACAGATTTATATTGTTGCCTGCGGAAGCGCATACCATACAGGCGTTGTTACCCAGTATGTTATGGAGGATTTGGCCAGAGTGCCGGTTCGTGTGGAGGTTGCTTCTGAGTTCAGATACAGAAGACCTATTCTTGACAAAAACGGACTTGTTATTGTTGTCAGTCAGTCCGGTGAGACAGCAGATACACTTGCAGCCTTAAGAGAAGCAAAAAATCAGGGAGTTAAGACACTTGGTATAGTTAATGTTGTTGGTTCATCCATCGCTAGAGAGGCAGACAGTGTATTCTACACATTGGCTGGACCTGAAATATCGGTTGCAACTACAAAGGCATATTCAGCACAGCTTATTGCAGGATATATACTTTCGATTCAGTTTGCAAAGGTTTTAGGACAGATTACAGATGGGCAGTATGCAAATTATATTGCAGAGCTTAATACCATTCCTGAGAAGATTGAAAAAATCATTGAGGACAAAGAGAGATTACAGTGGTTTGCTTCAAAGCAGATAAATGCAAAAGACATTTTCTTTATTGGCCGTGGAATTGACTATGCTATCAGCCTTGAGGGCAGCCTTAAGCTTAAGGAAATCAGCTACATTCATTCTGAGGCGTATGCAGCAGGTGAGCTCAAGCATGGTACAATCAGCCTTATAGAGGACGAGACTCTGGTAATTGGACTTCTCACTCAGGATGATCTTTATGAGAAAACTATCAGCAATATGGTTGAGTGCAAGAGCCGTGGTGCGTACCTGATGGGAGTTACCACATTTGGCAATTATGCAATTGAGGATGCAGTTGAGTTTGCAACATACATCCCAAAGATTGACAATCATTTCACAGCCAGCCTTGCAGTTGTGCCATTACAGCTTCTGGCTTACTATGTATCAGTAGCAAAGGGACTTGATGTTGATAAGCCTCGTAATCTGGCAAAGAGTGTTACAGTAGAGTAATTATATTGATGGAAAATTGATATTGTGTAAAAGCACTAACTCGTTAGAAAATATATGGGTTAGTGCTTTTTTGTAGTAGTTATGATATGATTTCATCAGGTAGATAAAAAGGGATAATACAAACAGAGGAGAACTGAAAATGCAGACCACAATCATCCGTCCATCCATTAAGAAGCGAATAATAGTCACGCTCATACCATTTCTGAGCTTTATATGTATGTATTTACTGGTATCGCTTTGTACATATAAGCTGGAATATGGTTCAACCGCATACCACATAGTACTAAATCTGGGCATGGCTTTTTTTATACCCATGTTTTTATCGCTGCCCTATGTCCTCAAAGTCAATAGGCAGAAGATAACCTTTGATGGTTACAGCTTTAAGGTGACTCCAACCATAGGGCGCGCAAAGGAGATTAGTCTTACAGATGTCAAGGTCTGCAATATTGTAAAGGGCAAAAAGGTGGTCCTCTTAGATGAAAACTCCAATGTCATATGCAAATATCCCAGAAAAATAGACAGAGACGATGTTGTGATAAATGCACTCAGACGTAATCCCAAGTGTGTATTTTCAGCTACGGACAAAAATGATAATCAGACCATTATAAAAAATAACCAGTCAGCTCACTATGAGGAGGATTTCTATCAGGAGGGGGAGCTGGATATTAATGTGCTTTCCACACTCTCAAAAATCAGACGGAGAGTGATTATCGGATTGATGGTCTGCTATTTACTTGTGCCGGCATTGATTTTGATTGTGATAACGTCTGCAAGCAGCGATTTGGTCAGATTCGGAGAAATTGTGATACTTGTTGCAGCAGGTGTAGTTATCTGGTTTATGGTTACGGCTGGCAGAAAAAAGGCTTTTGAAATCATAAGGCCAAGCTTTTATCAGGTGTCAGGATTGGCAGTTGATGAAAACGGCGGTCATGTAATCTATGAGTTTCAGGACAAGTACGGAGAAAAGCGCAGGCGTCCTTCAGATAGAGATGTATCATCAACCCTTGCCTGTGGCACAAGAGTTGGACAGAGAAAAATACTCTGGTACAGTCCATATGCAGGAGAATTGATTGAGGGTGAGACTCTTAAGTTTAAGACCTTTAGAGATAAGGAGAGAGCTCCATTTAAGATATGGCTAAAGAAGCATCCTGTGCAGTTTGCCATATACACTGTAATTATTATTGTGATATGCATTTTTGCGCAAAGATTTGTGGCGCGGAGAATGTATATATACAGCCACGATGGAAGAAACTTAAAAACCGAGTGGGTATCAGAGGATAAAGTCACTGAAACTGATGTGGAAAATGCCATTGCTTCAACGGGCATGGACAGGATAGAGTATGAGAAATGGCTTAAACAGTCATACTATCCATATTTTTATGTGAATGACGTGAACGAGACTGAGTTTACCCAAATTGATATCGAGTCAGCCAGATACGAGTGGGATGATGAGACAATTCAGAGCATAAAGGACAATCTGGATGATTATTGGGGTATAACCGACAGGAACAGCCTGATAAAAACTACAGATTCGCTTCTGGAAAAAGGCGCAAAATATACCTATTATCGTACTCTTAAGAAGATGGGAGAAAAGGAAATGAATATGCCGGAAGACACCATTATGTACACATACAGACTTTATAAAGAGGACGAATGGCTGCAATATATGGGAACCTACAAGGCATACAATGAGATTGGTGATGCAGGAATTGATGCCTGGGATTATTGCAGATGCACCAGACTTTTTGCTTTTGGCTACATATGTGGCTATATTTCATATGATGAGTACCTGATTCATTCGGCACCGATTGTGGATTATTTGCAGGATGAATATGATTCCTGGGCAAATATGTACGAGAGCTATTATTATGGCGATTTGATATTTTTAGGCAGGAATAAACACTCGGATAGCGGCTACATGTATGGCGGATATGCGAATTATGAGTATATGGGAGAGGATGCAGAAGCTGCAATACAAGAGTTTTCAAGATAGTTTATATAATTACAAAACACATTATAATATAATTTTAATATGAAAAATTAGGAGAGGATAAATGCAAAAATACGATTACTTAGTAGTAGGCGCCGGACTCTACGGCTCAATTTTTGCCCACGAGGCAAAGGCACATGGCAAGTCTGTTCTTGTCATAGATAAGCGCCCAAATATAGGCGGAAATATTTATACAGAAGATATTGAAGGCATACATGTACATAAATACGGTGCCCATATATTCCATACCAACAATACCAGGGTGTGGAAATACATCACACAGTTTGCAGAGTTCAATCGTTTTACAAATTCACCGGTAGCAAACTACAAGGGTGAACTTTATTCCTTGCCATTTAATATGTACACATTTAATAAAATGTGGGGTGTTGTGACTCCTGATGAAGCTGCTGCAAAGATTGAGGAGCAGAAGAAAGAAGCAGGAATCACTAATCCGCAGAACCTTGAGGAACAGGCTATCTCTCTTGTTGGAAGAGATATCTTTGAGAAACTTGTAAAGGGATACACAGAAAAGCAGTGGGGACGTGACTGTAAGGATCTTCCTGCATTCATTATTAAGAGACTTCCTGTTCGTCTTACATTTGACAACAATTATTTCAATGCCCTATATCAGGGAATCCCTATGGGTGGATATACAAAGATGGTAGAGAACATCCTTGGAGATATAGAGGTTCGTACAGGTGTAGACTATCTTCAGAATAAAGCCGAGTTAGATGAATTGGCAGACAAGGTTGTATATACAGGTGCGATTGATGCTTACTTTGATTATAAGTTAGGTACACTTGAATATCGTTCAGTACGCTTTGAGACAGAGCTTCTTGATACACCAAACTTCCAGGGTAATGCAGCTGTAAACTATACAGACAGAGAGACTCCATGGACCCGTATTATTGAGCATAAATGGTTTGAGTTTGGTAAGGATGACTATGGCAATGATTTGCCTAAGACTGTTATCTCACGTGAGTACAGTTCTGAATGGAAACCTGGGGATGAGCCTTACTATCCAGTGAATGATGATAAGAACAGTGCGCTTTACACAGAGTACAAGAAGCTTGCTGATGCTGAGGATAAGGTGATCTTTGGCGGCAGACTGGGTGAGTATAAGTATTATGATATGGATGCAGTGATTGCATCTGTACTTGAAAAGTGTGAGAGTGTATTTGGAATTTAATTATTTTAGAAACTTTAGTTTTGAGTTCTCTTTATTTCGGAGGGTACAAATGAAGCGTTTTCGCAAAATATTTACAATGATTATTACCATGGCACTACTGATTAACATTAGTATATGTTCAGTAATTGTAAATGGAGAGACAGTTAATAGCATGGATGATATATCAGATTATAATTTCACAAATCTGATTGTATTTGCCAGATTTTCAGATGAGGAAGAATTTGTTGACACTATGTATCAGGGTGAAACAGTGCGACAAATAATAGATAATTCTTATAATACGGCAATATATTCTGTAGGAGATTACTATAGGAATATATCATCGGATAAGTTAAGAATGAACTCTGTATATCTATATAATGAACAGGGCTCAATTAAGCTTTCGAAGCCTCGTGGTTACTATGCACAATACAGTGAGACAAATCCTGATGGATATAAACCATCAGAGAAGGCCGCCCGTATGTATGAACTTCGTGTGGACTGGTCAAATGCTGTGAATGATGCAATAAAAAATGGAAATCAGATTACTAACTATGATGGAAGCAAGATTTTCTCATATAGTGATTTGGACAAAAATAATGATGGCATCATAGACTCTGTTACAGTGATTTATAAAAACACTACACAGGATATTGTGATAAACAGATCGGATCCTTTGTGGAATTATAAGGATTATGCGGATTACATAGAAATTCCGCTTGATAATGGCAAAAAAATAACAAGTAGGTTTTACGTACAGATAATAAATAATTATGATAGTTTGAAAAAAGGAACTGACAATAAACAAATTGTATCACTTAAAACACCTATTCATGAAATGGGACATATATTGGGTTTACTTGATTTGTATAATACATCAGGCTACAAGCCGGTTTATTTTATGTCTGCAATGGCCAATGCGATATCCCCTGTTCCCCAACAGATTTCTATTAAGGAAAAGGAAGCTCTTGGATGGACTGATAGTAATTCTCTTAAGGTGATTTCGGAATCGGGGGATTACAAGTTAAATGTCAGTGGTAGTGGAAATGATAATTGTGTAGGATACAAATTAGACATTCCGAATAAAGGAAAAACATTGTACCTCGAATATAGAGATTTCTCATCTGGTAAGAGTAAATATGATTCACAGACGACTGGTTTGGGTGAGGGATTAAATATAAAATCAGGATTAGTATGTTATCTTGCTAATTCTGATAATAGGTTTCCAAGCAATTTGAATGGACAGCCAGGGCAATGGGCTTTGGAGGTGCTGGGCGATTATGATGGAACTAAATCGCAAGCAGCGCTTGGCGTAAACGAATCTCAGGATATTGTAGGTGGAATAAAGATAACTGTTACAGAGATAAATCAAGAGGAAGGAACACTTTCATTTCACATTGAAGGAGATTTTGAACAGCACGTTCATTCTGGAGGAGAAGCCACATGCATTAAGAAGGCTGTCTGTGATAGTTGTGGAATGGAGTATGGTGAAGTCGATTCTTCTCGTCATGTGAATACAGAGAGAAGAGGGGCAAAAGAGCCTACACAGGAAGAGTATGGATTCACAGGGGACTTATATTGTACAGATTGTAACAAACTGTTGGAGCCGGGTGAAGTAATTGAAAAATTGCAAACACCAGAACCACCGGTGACACCGGAGCCACCAGTGACACCGGAGCCACCAGTGACACCAGAACCACCAGTGACGCCAGAACCACCAGTGACGCCAGAACCACCAGTGACACCGGAGCCACCAGTGACGCCAGAACCACCAGTGACGCCAGAGCCACCAGTGACGCCAGATTCGCCGGCAACCCCGGAAGTGCCAGCGGAACCGGAAAAACCAGAGCCACCGGCAGCACCGGAAGTACCGACAACCCCGGAAGTGCCAGCGGAACCAGAAAAACCAGAGCCGTCGGCAGCATCGGAAGTACCGGCAACCACAGAAGTGCCAGTGACACCAGCAGCCCCAAAAGTGTCAGCGGCAACAAGAAGACACCAGATTCAAACGACCTCAGATTTGGCAACTCCAGCAACAAATAGGAGCTTGTATATTGTAGAGTGCAAAACTCCAAAAGATTTATGTTCGGCATTATATAATGATTGGATAAGCCGTCTGGAATTTCCGAACCAGAGTAAAAGGATATTTACTTTCAAGAAAGGATATAGATGGTTGGGTAATGAGATTTTATTTTTAGGGAGAGAGTAATGGAAAAGATTATTTACACAGAATCTTTATTTTGAATTCAACTAGAGCATTATTTATTGACATTCAATTCGACTAAATTTATTATATTTCTATTAAACATAAAGTTGATTCGAGGTGAAAGGGATATTAGTATGTGCGGAATAGTAGGATTCACCGGCAAGCATCAGGCTGCTCCAATGCAGCAGGTGAACTTAAGCATGGTACAATCAGTCTGATTGAGGATGATACTCTGGTAATTGGACTTCTCACACAGGATGAGCTTTATGAGAAAACTATCAGCAATATGGTTGAGTGTAAGAGCCGTGGCGCATACCTGATGGGAGTTACCACATTTGGCAATTATGCAATTGAGGATGCAGTTGAGTTTGCAACATACATTCCAAAGATTGACAATCATTTTACAGCCAGCCTTGCAGTGGTGCCATTACAGCTTCTGGCATATTATGTATCTGTAGCAAAGGGACTTGATGTGGATAAGCCTCGTAATCTGGCAAAGAGTGTTACAGTAGAATAAATGATATTCAAATAGTTTTGAAAGAATATAGTAAGTGTGATATAATTATCGTGGTTTTGTGTGTCAAGACCACGATATTTTTGTTTGAATAGAGGAAATATATGGAAAACTATGATTTTGTCCTTGAAAATATAAGGTTTCATCTGATGAAAAAGGATACCCTTATTTTTAATGGATGGTTCAGGGATGATAATCCCGATAATAGAAAAATCGAAGTATATCTGGATGACAGCCTGATTCCTGCTGATTATGAGATTAAAAAAGGAATAGAGGTTCGTCAGAAATATTTATATAGAAATGCCAACATTAATGAGGAAATTTTTGGAACTATAGTTCTGCCGCAGGAC
>URLU01000078.1 GCA_900548765.1 uncultured Lachnobacterium sp. | reverse complement strand
TCAATAGAAGCGTAAATCCAAACTTCCCACTCACAAACACAAAAATAATCGGATGCCATACAGTTGTTTTGCAGAACAAAATATGAACTGCTGCGGGGGGTCCATCGCACTAGGCAATGAAACCCATTAGCGAATTTACGCTGTCTATCTCGCATAAATCCCGCAGCTGACTTCATATTTTTTCAGCAAAATACACTGTATGTCATCCGATTTTCAAAACCTGTAAAGTGGGAAGTTTCCGCACCTTATGCATTATTTTGCACTGGAATTCCCAGTATAAAGCTGATAATATTTGCCTTTCTCAGCAATAAGCTTATCATGGTTTCCACGTTCGATTACCCGTCCCTGCTCCAGTACAATGATACAGTCACTGTTTCTTACTGTAGAGAGTCTATGGGCGATTACAAAGGTTGTTCGTCCATGCATGAGCTTATCCATTCCATCCTGTACAATACGCTCTGTTCGTGTATCGATTGAGCTTGTTGCCTCATCCAGAATAAGTACTGGAGGGTCTGCTATTGCAGCTCTGGCTATTGCAAGGAGCTGTCGCTGTCCCTGGCTTAAGTTTGCGCCGTCTCCGGTGAGGACTGTGTTGTAGCCATCCGGGAGCTGTCTGATAAAGGTATCTGCATTTGCAAGCTTTGCGGCTGCATATACTTCCTCGTCTGTTGCATCGAGTTTTCCGTAGCGGATATTTTCCATTACAGTTGCTGTGAAAAGGTGGGTGTCCTGGAGCACGATACCAAGGGAATGTCTCAGGTCAGCTTTCTTTATCTTGTTAATATTGATTCCATCGTAGCGGATTTTTCCATCCTGTATGTCATAGAAACGGTTTATCAGGTTGGTGATTGTTGTCTTTCCGGCACCGGTAGTACCTACAAAGGCAATCTTCTGACCCGGTGTGGCATACAGATCCACCTCGTGGAGGACTGTTTTTTCCGGTACATATCCGAAATCTACGCTGTCGAATACCACATCACCTGTAAGCTTTATGTAATCAACTGAGCCGTCTGCGCTGTGTTTGTGCTTCCATGCCCAGAGTCCTGTGTGCTCTGGGGTTTCTGTGATGACACCATTTTCTTCCCTGGCATTGACAAGGGTTACATAGCCGTCATCTGTCTCCTCTTCCTCATCCAAGAGCCTAAAGATTCGTTCGCATCCTGCCAGAGCCATTACGATTGCGTTAAACTGCTGGCTGACCTGTGAGATTGGCATATTAAAGCTCTTGTTAAAGGTCAGAAAGCTTGCCAGCTTACCAAGAGTAAGTCCTGCCATCCCTGACAAAGCCATGATACCGCCCACCATAGCGCAGAGCACATAGCTTAAGTTTCCTATCTGGGCATTTATAGGTCCAAGCAGGCTTGAGTACCAGTTTGCATGGTAGGCACTTTCAAAAAGCTTCTCATTTAATTTGTCAAACTGCTCGATGCTTTCCTCTTCATGAGTAAAGACCTTGATAACCTTCTGACCATTTAACATTTCCTCGATAAATCCGTTTACCTGTCCCAAATCCTTCTGCTGTGACATGAAGAATTTGCTTGATGAGCCAGCAAATACTTTTGTCAGGAATATCATGACAAAAACCATAAACAGTGTGAGGAGTGTAAGTGGTACATTGAGTTCAATCATGGAGATAAGCACCATGATTACAGTAATTGCAGAGTTAATCATCTGAGGAATACTCTGGCTTATGAGCTGTCTTAAGGTATCAATATCGTTTGTGTATACAGACATTATGTCTCCATGGGGATGGGTATCAAAATATCTGATTGGCAGATCCTGCATATGGGTAAACAGCTCATCTCTCATGCGCTTGATACTTCCCTGAGAGACATAAATCATTAATTTATTGTAGACAAAGGTACTTATAACACCGATTCCGTAGAAGATGGCAACACGTCCCATTGCGTGTAAAAGCGGTGTGTAGTCAGAACCGCCGTTTTTAAGCAGGGGTGTGATGTAATCATCTATCAGAGTCTGCATAAAGAGAGTACCCTGAACGTTTGCGATAACGCTCACAAAAATGCAGATTATTACTACAAGGCAGTGGAACCAGTAATTCTTTAATACAAACTGCATTAATCTGCCAAAGAGCTTTCCTGGGTTATTGATTTTAGGCTTTGGTCCCTGTGGTCCTCTTGGTCCTGGCATTATGAAGCACCTCCTTCGTCAAAGTCTCCGCCACCATTGGTCTGTGAATCGTATACATCACGATAGATGGCATTATTCTGTAACAGCTCCTCATGGCTCCCAAAACCATCAAGACGTCCGTCATTTAAGACGATGATTCTGTCTGCATCCATGACAGAAGATATTCTCTGGGCGATTATGAGCTTGGTTGTGCCTGGAATAGCTTCTCTGAGGGCTGCTCTGATTTTTGCATCAGTAGCTGTATCAACAGCACTTGTACTGTCATCTAAGATGAGAATTTTAGGCTTTTTAAGGAGTGCTCTGGCAATACACAGACGCTGCTTCTGACCACCGGATACGTTGGTGCCGCCCTGCTCGATATAAGTGTTGTACTTATCGGGGAAGCTCTCGATAAAGTCATCGGCACAAGCCATCCTGCAGGCATTTATACATTCCTCTTCAGTGGCGTTTTTATCACCCCATCTTAGGTTGTCAAGTATCGTTCCTGAAAAGAGCACGTTCTGCTGTAAGACAACTGATACCTGATTTCTCAGGCTGTCCATATCGTAGTCTTTTACGTTTTTTCCACCTACATATACAGCACCCTCATTCACGTCATAGAGACGGCTGATAAGGTTTATCAGAGAGGACTTGGAGCTTCCGGTACCGCCTATGATGCCGATTGTCTCACCTGACTTGATATCCAGGCATATGTTGTCAAGAACCGGTGTCTCAGAGTGGCTTGAGTATCTGAAGGTGACATGGTCGAATTTTATGGCTCCGTCTGTCACTTCATATACAGGATTCTCTGGATTGTGCAGTGTGCTTTCCTCGTTTAATACCTCACATATACGGCGTCCAGATGCCAGTGACATTGAAATCATTACAAAAATCATTGACAGCATCATGAGGTTCATGAGGATATTCATACAATATGTAAGAAGTGCCATCAGGTCTCCGGTTTCAAGAGAACCACCAACAACCATATGGGCACCGAACCAGCTTATCAATAGTATACATGCGTAAACTGTAAACTGCATGGCAGGGGAATTGTATACTACAAGACTCTCTGCCTTTACGAAAACATCATAGATATTTTTAGAGGCTTTCTTGAAACGGTTCTTTTCATAATCCTCTCTGACGTAGGCTTTTACAACACGGATTGCCGATACATTTTCCTGTATGCTTTCGTTTAAGTCATCATATCTCTGGAAAGCTGAGTCGAAATACTTCATAGCCTTTTTACATATGAAGAGAAGCAGACCGCCAAGGAGGACAACTGCAGCAAGATATATTGATGCAAGCTGTGGGCTGATGAAAAATGACATTGCCATTGCACAGATTATTGATGCAGGGGCACGCATTGCCATTCTCAGAATCATCTGGTAAGCGTTCTGGATATTTGTAACATCTGTTGTCATACGGGTGACAAGTCCTGCTGTAGAGAATTTGTCGATGTTTGCGAATGAGAAGGACTGGATATTTCTATACATAGCCTTTCTCAGATTTTTTCCAAGGCCCATGGCTGCTTTTGCGCCGTACTTGGCACCTAATGAGCCACAGAGCAGGGAGAATAAAGCGGCAACAATCATCCATGCACCCATGACGTAGATGTGCTTTGTGTCCCCTGCGTTGATACCCTTATTGACAATGGATGCCATAAGCAGTGGAATAATAGTTTCCATTGTAACCTCAAGCAGCATAAAAATTGGGGTTACAATGGATGCATTACGGTATTCTTTTACCTGTGCACCTAATGTTTTTAGCATTTGCATTCCTTCTTTCTTTATATTTCTTGCAAGTTAGTAAAAATAACTTGATTTTTAATAGTTAGTGTGCTAACAATATGATATTATAAGCAGGATATATTTTAAATGTCAATAATATTTTGCTATGGTTTATGAAGTTTTTGCGTTATTATTTAAATGCAGGCTTTACACTGCGTTGTCAAGCTATGCGCCACAGTGTGAATTATACATAGATCCTGCCACCGGCAGCTTTTATTGCATACTTTGGTATATGCCAGCGGAGAGAAGATATTGTTGGAAAGAAGTATATTGATAGGTATATAGTATATTCGGAAGAAAGAAGAGGACAGACATGGAGTTTATTCCAGAGAGAATGATAGGTCATAAATTAAGGATGGTTCATAATTCAATAGATAAGTTTTTTGACAGGAGAGGAAACGGAGAGACAAAAAAAGTTCCTCGGGGACAGGTAATGATTATACATTATCTTATGGAGAATCCTGACGAGGAGGTCTACCAGAAGGATATAGAGAAATTTTTCTCAATTAGTGGTGCAACGGCAACAAATATGATAAAAGGATTAGAAAGGGCAGGGCTGGTAGAACGAATTGCCAACGAGCATGATGCCAGGCTCAAAAGACTCGTTCTCACGGAAAAAGCCATTGTGAGAGAGCAGAAAATCAGAAAAATCATCATGGAACTGGAAGAGGGAATGGTCAGGGGCTTTACAGAAGAGGAGATATCTACATATTGTAGGCTGACAGATAGGGTGCTACAAAATCTGGATGACATGAACCACAACATATCCTCTAAAAACAATACAAAACAGACCTGAAATATTTGTATATATTATCCAAAGGTGTTGTAAATCAAGGGTTTGCAGTGCCTTTTTGGTACCAAGGTACGATAAAATAAACGCTAAATGTAGAGATGAGTAATTGACAAAACCACAATATCTTGTATAATTTATCTTAGAAATTAACATTAGCTCGCGACAGATAATCGCCGCGAGCTATTCTATGCAATAAACCGGGAGGAATTTTTTGAATGAAAATCATTAAAAGAAGCGGAAGCGAAGCAACTTTTACAGTGGACAAGATTATCGGAGCTATCAAGAAAGCAAACGATTCTGTAATTGACTATGAGAAGCTCACAGATGAGCAGATGGAAGAGATTGCAGAGAATGTGGAGAATGCCTGTGAAAATATGAAACGTTCGCCAAGTGTAGAAGAAATTCAGGACATGGTGGAGAACCAGCTCATGAATAAGCATGCTTTCACTGTTGCACGTAACTATATCACATATCGTTACAAGAGAGCACTGGTGCGTAAATCTAACTCTACAGACCAGCAGATTTTAAGTCTTCTTGAGTGCAATAATGAGGAAGTAAAACAGGAGAATTCTAACAAGAATCCTACTGTGAACAGTGTTCAGCGTGACTATATGGCAGGTGAGGTCAGCAAGGACATAACAAGAAGATTCCTTCTCCCAGAGGATATTGTGGAGGCTCATGAGAAAGGACTTATCCATTTCCATGATGCAGATTATTTTGCACAGCATATGCACAACTGCTGTCTTGTAAATCTTGAGGACATGCTTCAGAACGGAACTGTTATCAGTGAAACCATGATAGACAGACCAAAGAGCTTCTCTACAGCATGTAATATCGCAACACAGGCGATTGCACAGATTGCAAGCTCACAGTATGGTGGACAGAGCATTTCACTTGCTCACCTGGCTCCGTTCGTACAGGTCAGCCGTGAAAAATTCCGTAAGCAGGTAAGGGCAGAATTTGATGCAATAGGTCTTGAATATGATGAAGAAAAGGTTAATACTGTTGCAGAGCTTAGAGTAAAAGAAGAAATTAATCGTGGTGTTCAGATGATTCAGTATCAGGTCATCACTCTTATGACAACAAACGGACAGGCTCCATTTATCACAGTATTTATGTATCTGAATGAAGTCCCAGAGGGACAGATCAAGGACGATTTGGCTGCAATTATTGAGGAGATGCTTCATCAGAGAATCCAGGGGGTCAAGAATGAAAAGGGTGTATATATCACACCGGCCTTCCCTAAGCTCATCTATGTCCTGGAGGAGGACAACATTACAGAGGACTCAAAATACTGGGAGCTTACAAAGCTTGCAGCTCAGTGTTCAGCAAAGAGACTGGTTCCGGATTACATCTCTGAAAAGGTAATGAAGGAATTAAAGGATGGCGATGTGTACACATGTATGGGCTGCCGCTCTTTCCTTACAGTGGACAGATGTTCACCAACAGTAGGCAACGTGGCAAGAGCCCGTAACTATGTGGAGGGCAAGCGAAAATACTACGGCAGATTTAATCAGGGTGTTGTAACTATCAACCTTGTGGATGTAGCCTGCTCATCAGAAGGAGACGAGAAAAAGTTCTGGGAAATCATGGACCAGCGTCTTGAACTGTGCTATAGGGCACTTATGTGCAGACACAAGAGACTTCTTGGCACACCATCTGATGTAGCACCAATTTTATGGCAGAATGGTGCTCTTGCAAGGTTGGAAAAGGGCGAGGTGATTGATCCATTATTATTTAACGGCTATTCAACCATATCGCTTGGATATGCAGGACTTTGCGAGTGTGTACGTTACATGAAGGGGGTATCACATACAGAACCTGAAGAGGGTACACCATTTGCCTTAAAGGTAATGCAGTACCTGAATGATGCATGTTCAAAATGGAAAGGGGAGACAAACATTGACTTCTCGTTATATGGAACACCACTTGAGTCAACCACATACAAGTTTGCCAAGTGCTTACAGAAGCGTTTCGGCATCATCAAGGGTGTGACAGACAAGAACTACATCACAAACAGCTATCATGTGCATGTAACAGAGGAGATAAATGCCTTTGATAAACTTAAGTTTGAGGCTCAGTTTCAGAAGCTTTCACCGGGAGGTGCCATCAGTTACGTAGAGGTTCCAAATATGCAGGATAATATACCGGCAGTCCTTTCTGTAATGCAGTATATATATGAAAATATCATGTATGCAGAGCTTAACACAAAGAGCGATTACTGTCAGGTATGCGGTTACGATGGAGAAATCAAAATCGTAGAGGAGGAAGGTTCAGGCAAGCTGATTTGGGAGTGCCCGCACTGTGGCAATCGTAATCAGGATAAGATGAGTGTTGCCCGCCGTACCTGCGGATATATTGGTACCCAGTTCTGGAATCAGGGGCGTACCCAGGAAATTAAGGAGAGAGTACTTCATCTGTAAGAATCAAATAATGATTTAACTGCAGAAATTAAACCTTCAATTAATATTTGAATTAAGCATGAATCTCAGCACTTTGAGGAAATCAAGGCTGCTGAGATTTTTTGACTAAGCGCGCAGAAAATGGGTCAGCTTTACATATGGATTAAAGCATTACACCCTAAAATCCCTGTGTATGGGAATGTACAGATACGTGCTTGTATGATAGTATAGAGGAAGTTTATCCCTAAAATATACATATAGGTTGTGTATATATCAGAGGAGAGAGGAAAAGAAACTATATGAAATACGCATCAATAAAATACTGTGACATAGCAAACGGCTTGGGCTGCAGGACTGTGCTTTTCGTGTCTGGCTGCAGGAACCATTGCAGGGGCTGCTTCCAGCCAGAAACATGGTCCTTCGATTACGGAGAGGATTTCACAGAGAAAGTGCAGAAGCAAATCCTTGAATCCCTTGCCCCGGCATATGTGCAGGGACTTACACTTCTTGGAGGAGACCCTTTTGAGGAGGAGAATCAAAAAGCACTGCTTCCATTCGTGAAAAAAGTACATGAGCAGTATCCCAATAAAGACATCTGGGCATACACAGGCTATGTGTATGACGAGGATTTGGTAGAGGGCGGCAGAAAATACACAGAGAACACAGACGGGCTTTTGTCAATGATAGATATATTAGTTGATGGACCATTTGTGGAGGAGCTTAAGGATATAACCCTCAAATTCAAGGGCTCATCAAACCAGCGGGTTATAGATTTGAAGAAAACCAGAGAGACTGGAGAAATTATAATTGCAATTTGATGCATACATGCAGTGAAATACATTGATATTGAAATCCGCAGGCAGAGCCTGCAGCTGCATTTAGACGAGAAATATGCAGGGAAAGACAGTAAATTCGAACAAGAAAGAGATTGCAAAATTCTCACAAACATGGCAAAATAACTGTGTCAGTGTTTGGACGAGGGAGAAATATACATGAAGAAAAAATGGAGTATGATTCTTGGCGTGATATGCTATGCACTTGGAATTTTCTGCTCAATATATGTGGGTGGATGGCTTATGCTTATAAAGCCAATTCAGGGCTTGCTCACAGCATACACAATGAAGACATTAACATTTACATTTCTGCTAAAAAGCATAGTAAAGATAGCATTTTCATCAACCTTCGGTGGCCTGGTGTGGTGCATAGGATATATAGGCTATAATTTTTTCAGAGGGACAGAGGATCCGGACTGGAATGCAATAGAAGAAAAGTTTAAGACAAAGATAGCAAAGCTTGAGCAGAGAGATGCAGAAGAAAAAGCTGAGAGAGAAAAAGTAGAGGATTAAAAATGAAATTAAGAGTACCTGATTATTACAGTGAATTTTCCTGCATTGCAGATAAGTGCAAGGACAGCTGCTGCATAGGCTGGGAGATAGATATTGACGAGGATACTCATGATTATTACAGGCACATTGAGGGCGCATTTGGCGAAAAACTCAGGAAAAATATGTATATAACAGAGGACGGCGACTATAGCTTCAGATTAAAGGAGCATGGTCGTTGTCCTTTCTTAAACTCCAGGAATCTGTGTGATATCTGCATAGAGCTGGGAGAGGAAGCCTTAAGTGAGGTCTGCACAGAATACCCTAGATTTACCATAGAATATGATGATGTATTACAGAAATGCTTAAGTCTGTCCTGTGAAGAGGTGGGCAGAATCCTCTTTACCAGGGAAGAACCCATGAAGTATGTGGAGATGGAACTAGCTGAAACAGATTATTTTGATGATGATATGTATAAGTGTGGTATGCAGCATATTGAAGATGGCGAGGCAGATGAGGAAAATGGTGATGTAGAATGTGGGCAGAAGGTGGAAGAAATATATGACATGGATGATTACGCAGTTCCACCAGATTTTATGGAAAAAGTACAGGACTCCATGCTCCAAATTCTTGAGGACAGGAATAAAAGCATCTGGGACAGAATGCAGGATTATTTGAGCTTCGCGCAAACGATACAGGAGGCCATCAATAAGGGAGATGAACCTGGTTTAATGGAGGATTATAAGACTCGGGCACTAAATCAGAACAAAGAATTGTCAGATTATTCATCCTGGAATAATTTTGCAGGATTTTCTGCAAGATTTAGTATCTTTGAAAACATGGAGACACTAGATGCTGAGTGGGATAATGCCAAAAAAGAAATCAGAAACACTCTGACCGAGGATTCTTATTCAGAAA
>URLU01000077.1 GCA_900548765.1 uncultured Lachnobacterium sp. | reverse complement strand
TCAGTACCTGACAGACTGGTATATGAGCTGTCAGGGTAAGGACAGCTTCTGCCAGGGAGAGTATGAGGTGATTGAATCGGTGATTCTCCCAGAGGGGATAAATGTGGCTGCTGATGAAGAAGCCTCTATATACAGGATAGAGTGCCAGATAAATGATGTGCAGAAGCTGTGCGTAAGCCTTAAGCTTACCTCTCCGGAAAATGAGGATGGCAGCTTCTATGATATTACAGAATGGAAAACTGTTACAGATAACAGTGTGGATGCAGGGGATGATACATTACCACTGCTAAAAAAACAGTGAAGGAAGAGAGGGCTTGATTAGAAAATGAATGTAAAAGAGGTTTTAGAAAATATTACGAAAAATAATGCATCGGACATTTTTGTAGTGGCAGGACGTCCATTGACCTACAAGATGAATGGAAAAATGCATACATATGATGACTGCATCATGAAACCGAATACCTGTCAGGAATTTATAACAGAGATATATCATCTGGCAGACGATAGGGATATGAGCAGATTTGAGAAGCTGGGGGATGATGATTTCTCTTTTGCCATAGCAGGGGTATCCAGGTTCAGGGTCAGCACTTATAAGCAGAGAGGCTCATATTCTGCGGTAATCAGAATCATCCAGTTTGAGCTTCCTAAACCGAGCGAACTGATGATACCTGACTCTGTCATGGAACTGGCAAATATAAATCATGGAATGGTTCTGGTCACAGGACCGGCAGGCGGGGGTAAATCCACCACACTTGCCTGTCTGATTGACAAGATAAATACAGAGCAGGAAGTACATATCATCACCCTGGAGGATCCTCTGGAGCACCTTCATTCTCATAAGAAGAGCATAGTCAGCCAGAGAGAGATTTGTACTGACACAGAAAACTATATAACTGCGCTCCGTGCCTCATTGCGCCAGAGTCCGGATGTTATCCTGCTTGGCGAGATGAGGGACTATGAGACAATAAATACAGCGATGACTGCGGCGGAGACGGGACATTTGATTTTTTCAACACTGCACACAATAGGGGCTGCCAATACCATTGACAGAATCATTGATGAATTTCCGGCAGAGCAGCAGCATCAGGTTGCGGTACAGCTTTCCATGGTGCTTAGTGCGGTGGTATCACAGCGCCTTCTGCCGACTGTGGATGGAAAAATGGTTCCTGCATTTGAAATCATGGTGCTCACACCGGCAATCCGTAATCTGATTCGTGAGGGCAAGACCCACCAGATAGATGGAATGATATATAATTCTACAAATGAAAACATGATGGCTATGGATACAAGCATTCTAAACCTCTACAGGCAGGGTGTTATAGATAGGCAGACAGCCTTGGAGCATGCGTCAAATCCAGAGATGTTAGGCAAAAAATTAATCTAATCATATAATCATTTGAAGGAGGATTCCATGAAACATACAATTTTAGTACAAATGCTTGGAAATTTCAGAATGGAATACGATGGAAAGCCATTATGTGCAGAGCGAATGCATAGGGATGGGCAGTTTGTCCGTATGATGCAGGCGATTCTGTACTTTGCAAAAAAGGGAATATCTAAGGGCAAACTGGAAGAATATGTTGTGGGAGAGCTGGAAATGGATGTGCCGCATACAGCCCTTCGAGTCATGGTATACAAGACGAAGAAAAAGCTTAAGGAGCTTGGCGTGGAAGGTGAAAATCTCATTTATCTCAAAGACGGCATGTATTACTGGACGGATGAGATTGAGGTGGCATCAGACGCTGCTGAGTTCAGGAAAAAATATGAGCAGATTCTTGAAATGCAGGACAGGCAGGAAAATCCTGATACAATAGCGGATATGTGTATGGATGCAATTTATCTCTATAAGGGTGAATTTTTGCAGAATTATATAGCAGAGTCATGGATAGCTCAGGAAGCCAGGGAATACAGCGGACTGTTGAGAAAATATGTGGAGACTGCATCTGCAATTTTCCGGGATAAGAAGGACTGGAAAGCCCTGGAAGGGCTTGGAGAATATGTATCAAGGGTGGAGCCATACTGCAACTGGGAAATCCTGACCATGGAAGCAATTACAAAGTCCGGACATCATCAGGAGGCTATGGATTACTACAACAGGGTTGTGGATAAATACCTGAAGGAATGTGGCATTTATCCATCCACAGAGCTCTTGGAAATGATGGATTATCATGCAATAGAGGAAGTGCATGCGGATAATATTCTGGACAATATCAAGGAGAAAATGTTCGATGATTCTGATAAACCATCGGGAGGATATTTCTGCAGCTATCCTGTTTTCAGAGGTATATATCAGTTTTCATGCAGGCGCATGGAGAGGAACAATTATGTAACCTATCTCATGCTCTGTTCGCTGGTAGATAAAGAGGAAAAGCTGATTGCGGATAAGCAGACGCCGGATTCCCTAATGGAGACCCTAAAGGAAAGCATCGCAGGCTCTATCCGTAAGAGTGATATCTTTATGCAGTATAGCGGCTGCCAGTATTTACTGCTGCTTGTGCTGAATGACGAAGCTGAGGCTGATTTGGTGGAAGAGAGGATTAATCAGGCTTTTATGGAAAAAGAGAAGTCTAAAAAGAAAAAATATAGAATACATTGTTCGTTTGCGGAGATAAGTTAAAATTTTGTTGGTTTTAAAATAGAAAGACTTATGATATAATTATGGACTGTATTGAGCTCTTTATGCCTGCACAGCAGAAGAGAGCTGATTTTACGGAAAAGATTTATGATGATGAAAATGTAAAGAAATCTCAGGAGGAAATATATAAAATGAAACTAGGAATCGTCGGATTACCAAACGTAGGAAAAAGTACATTGTTCAACTCGCTCACCAAGGCAGGTGCCCTTGCTGCAAACTATCCTTTTGCAACAATTGACCCAAACGTGGGAATCGTAGCAGTGCCGGATGAGCGTATAGAGCAGCTTGGAGAGCTCTACCACACAAAGAAGGTTACTCCGGCAACAATCGAATTCGTAGATATTGCAGGACTCGTAAAGGGTGCCAGCAAGGGTGAGGGACTTGGAAACCAGTTCCTTGCAAATATTCGTGAAGTAGACGCAATCATACATGTGGTACGCTGCTTTGAAGATACCAATATCGTCCATGTAGATGGAAGCATTGACCCGGTCCGCGACATTGAGACAATTAATCTTGAGCTTATTTTCTCAGATCTTGAGATTCTTGAAAGAAGAATCCAGAAGGTGCAGAAGCAGGCTCGTATGGACAAGACTCTGGCAAAAGAGATGGAGCTTCTTGAGGCTGTGAAGGCTCATCTTGAGAGCAATCAGATGGCTCGTACCTTTGAGGTGCCAGATGATGAGGACATGGAGCTCTGGTTTAAGGGCTATAACCTACTCACAGCAAAGCCTACAATTTATGCAGCAAATGTAAAAGAGGATGATTTGGCAGATGATGGTGCTTCTAACCCACACGTTGCAAAGGTTCGTGACATGGCAAAGGAAGAGGGAGCAGAGGTATTTGTAATCTGTGCACAGATTGAGCAGGAGCTGGCAGAGCTTGATGATGACGAGAAGGCAGAGTTCCTGGCAGACCTTGGCGTTAAGTCATCAGGTCTTGATAAGCTGGTAGCTGCAAGCTACAGCCTGCTTGGACTTATCTCCTTCCTTACAGCAGGAGAGGACGAGTGCAGAGCATGGACTATCACCAAGGGGACAAAGGCACCACAGGCAGCTGGTAAAATCCACACTGATTTTGAGAGAGGTTTTATCAAGGCAGAGGTTGTAAATTACAAAGATTTGCTTGAGCTTGGAAGTCTTGCTGCAGCAAGAGAAAAAGGTCTTGTAGGTATGGAAGGCAAGGAGTATGTCGTAAAGGATGGCGACGTAATACTTTTCAGATTTAACGTATAATTTAATTGCAAATATATAACACATAATATATAATGTGATTGTTTTAATCATGTTAAAAGATTAACAAGGCAGACTGACCATTAGGAAGTCATCCCTTCATATGTTTTTTGACAGATTAAGCAATAATAATTCACACTGTATTCCGAAGAGGAAACGGTAGTAGGAGGTAAATTAAATATGGCAAATGAAAACAAGAAACCCAATGTGAGATTTCTGACACAGCTTGCACTGCTGTCGGCAATCATTATTCTGATGGCACTTACACCAATCGGTTACATCAGAACACCATTTCTTACGGTAACACTTATCACCATTCCAGTGGCGGTAGGAGCAATCATTCTTGGTCCAAAGGGTGGTACAATTTGTGGTCTGGTATTCGGACTCACAAGCTTTTACACAGCACTCACAGCACCAAGTGCAATGATGGGAGCCTTTATGGGAGTCAATCCTGTATATGTGGCAATCCTCTGCATCGTTCCACGAGTGTTAGAAGGATTTTTGTGTGGCCTTATTTTTAACGGCCTGCAGAAGGTTATTAAAAACCCTGTAAAGTACTATATTGCAGGAATCTGCTGTCCGGTACTTAACACATTGCTTTTTATGAGCACACTGGTATTGTTCTTTTATAATTGTGACTATGTGGTAAATCTTAAGGCAGCTTTTGGTACAACCAATCCAATCGCATTTATAATTGCACTGGTTGGAGTGCAGGCTGTGATTGAAGCCCTGTGCTGTGGTATTGTGGCTGGAATAGTGTCACAGGCATTATACAAAATAGTACATAAAAATAAATAGTGTTAAATTATAACATCCCCTCGCATATAATATAGCGGGGGGATTTTTATGCGGTTTTCGGAATTGTGTGAGAAGGAAGTTATAAATGTAAAGGATTGCTGCTATATAGGTCATGTACAAGATATTGTATTTGACAGTGAGTGTGGAAAAATTTGTGACATTATAGTACCGGGCCCTGGAAAATACCTGGGATGCCTGTGCAGAGACTACGAATATTGCATTCCATGGGTTAAGATTTTAAAGATAGGACCCGATATAATACTCGTAGACATGGACGAAGAGGCTATGAGGCGGAAAATATAAGATTTGTGGCGCATTTTACACCACAAAATGTAGTAGTATTTGTTGACATGGATGTGACAGAAAGTTATAATTTTTCTATATTGTTTAGTTTGCTTGGAAGGCTGACGGAGGGTTTGTCATGAAATGTCCATTTTGTAGTAGTGAAAATACCAGAGTAATTGATTCAAGACCGGCTGACGATAATAACTCAATCAGACGCCGTCGTCTTTGTGATGATTGTGGGAAGCGATTTACAACCTATGAGAAGGTAGAGACTATTCCACTTATTGTTATCAAAAAGGACAATAACAGAGAGCAGTATGACAGGACTAAAATCGAGGCTGGAGTGCTTCTTGCCTGTCATAAGAGACCTATTTCTGCAGACCAGATTACAAAGCTTGTAGATGATGTGGAGATAGAGATTTTCAGCAGAGAGGAAAAGGAAGTACCTACTTCGCTTATAGGAGAGCTTATAATGGATAAGCTTAAAGATCTGGATGCTGTTGCTTATGTTAGATTTGCATCTGTATACAGAGAGTTTAAGGATGTAAATACATTTATGAGTGAGTTGAAAAAAATGCTTGTATAAGTTACACTTATATAAGAGCATGTATTGTTAAGGAGAGAAGATGAATATATCAGGTATTCGCCCAAGTTTGGGATTTTATTCATACAACTCCATAAAGATTGATGAGCTTCGCAATCAGCAGCTTGCTGTGACTACACAGGAGCAGGCCCCTATGCAGGAAGAGAGCACAGGTTACAAAGACCAGCTTCCTGTAGAGCAGAACTTCACCAGCTATGATTATGCCAAGAGTTATCAGCCGGATGAGACTTATGAGCTCAAGGGAGCTGAAAGTGACATTAGTAAGCTGGATGTTGAGAAGACTATGTCAGACCTTGAGAAGGATAAGGTGCTTGAGCAGTACCAGTACTTCGTGGGAGAACAGGCGCATGCTATTGCTATAGACATGAATACCGAAAATAGAATTCCGAGATCGGGAGAGAATTTTGTTCTTTAATTTTATGAATAATTAAAGCTATAAGTACTGTTTGGAAGACAGAACTTATAGCTTTTTTTGTGTGATTTTAGATTGTTTTTTTCCTGCGCTGTGTATTTACCAGCAGGAATACGGCGGTTAGAGCCAGTATGAAGAGAACCTCTATGCCCAGATAGTTAAAGTAGCTGGCTTTGGAAAAACCCTGCCCGGATGCACCTGATATCATGTTCAGATTTTTCATATACCAGTAGGTTGGCAGAAACTGTGAGAACATGAGCACCTTATCAGATAAGTACCACATTGGCACGAATACACCGCAGAGGAAGCTGGCTCCAAGACCTAATATATTGGAAATCAGGTTCAGGGCATTTGACTCCAGGCTGAAGGAGCCTATGATTAAGGTTATCAGGGCTACACAGAGGGTGTATACCAGGCTGTTAAGCATGAGCATAAATCCTGACTCTGAAAACATATTTGCAGGCTTATACATAAAGACAGCAATTATCATAAAGATTAGCCACACAGCCAGACAATAGGTGATACAGCCCAATCCTATAGCAAGTCCCTGCTTTTTTGGTGTTGTTGCTGAGCAGGCAAGCCTTTCCTGCAAGCTGTTCCTGTGGAAGCTGATTAATATCGGTGATACGGCAATTATGATTCCGGACATCAGCATATAGGAGAGATACTGGAAATAATAAGCCATTCCGGTTGGTATGTTCTCTTTTTTTGCGTCAAAGCTGACTGCGTTTACAGTATTCTCTGAAACCATGGCAAGTGAGTCTTTTGCAGCGCTAAGTGCTTCATCCAGAGAGCAGCCACCAGTCAGGTAAATCCGCAGGCAGTCCAGATAGGCGTCCACATCCTGATTGAAAAAATACCCTTTGGCACTGTCTGTCCTCATAGAGTGGGAAAGCAGGTCCTTGACCTCATTATTCACGAGTTTTTCTTCGTAACCCTCAGGAATAATGAGCAGATACTGGATTTTCTCATAATACATATAGTCCTGCAGCTTCTCATTGCTGTAATCATCCAGCTCCACAAGCCGGTGCTTATCTTTTAGATAGTCAAGCAGAGCCTGACTTGCGGCGGTATTGTCATTGTCAATTACGGCAAAGCTTACCTTGTCTGCCTTGAAACGATCGTTTGCAGATTCACTGCCAATTCTGCTCATTGCAATCAGTATGGCAATAAAAACAAAAGCGTATATTAAGCAGCTGCTTAAATATTTCTTTGCTATTTTAAAAAATGTTTTATAAACTTGCATATTGTTGTCTCCTTGTTGCTAAAAATCCACACAGGATAAAAATACATATGTAAACAGTCAGCGTGATAATATCTGTTTTGAAACGGTCAAGACTCTCAAAGCCTGCCAGTGTGTAGTAGCAGTCTGATATAAGGGCGGCAGGATTGAGCCTGTTTATAATAGGGCAGTGGTCTTCGACAATGATTCTCATGTTACCCATCATGAGTCCGCTAAAAAAGCACATAGGCATTGTCACGGCAAATATAATGCCCTGCTTGAAGCCTGCATCATTTCTGCCTATGCTTCCTATAAAAAGTCCGAGGCTTACACCTGTCAGACAGCTCATAAAGAGGGCGAAGATAGACAGCGGAAGGCGGGATACTATGTCAACCTTTAAGACATATGCCAGATATACAAAGCCTGCGATATTGAGCAGAAATTCATAGCTTGTGGTGGCTATAAGCTCACTGACGATTGTCACAAGCTTGTTGGTAGGTGACATACATTTTCTTGCCCCAAGGCTGGAGAGATTTGCCTGATTTTCTGTGGCGATTTTTAATCCACCTACAGCAGTAAAAAGGCTTGTCATGGCAAGCAGATTGAAAAAGTACTGGGTGTATGGACTTGCACTGTCGTCCCGACTTAGGGAAACTGTTTTGCTGTACTCAGTTTCTGCCTTAAGTGAGTCTATAACATCAGCTATTTTTTCAGGATGGCTTTCAAGTATATTCATAATTGCGTCCTGATTCAGATTGTATTCGTTTACAAAGGTCTGCAGAATGCTCTGGTTTAAGCTGTCGTTTGCCATGTCAGCCGAGACTGTCAGGCTTATCTGCTCTCCAGCAGTGAGAATACCGCTGATTTTCTGATTCTCCAGTAAGTCCATAGCCTCGTCCGTGGTGCAGAAGTTTACGTTAAGCATGGAATTGTCAGAGTCCTCTATGCCCTGCAGAGTAGTCTTAAAGGCGTCAGAGTACTCATCATCAGAGAGAACTACTGCAACTGGAATCGGATTTATATTTTCATCCTTTGCCATATTTGAAAAGGATATGTAAAAAAGTGTTCCAAGCACTATTGGAAAACACAGAATCCAGAAGGTATTGATTTTGTCCCTGAAAAGCTTTTTCCAGGTAAGTAAAATTATATGTGCCATGTAAGCCTCCTAATCTCGTAATTCTTTTCCTGTGATTTCAAGGAATACGTCGTTTAGTGTTGGCAGGGCAGAGTGGACATATCCGAAGGAATAGCCCCGGCCCTGCAGATAATCAAGTACACGGATCAGGTTGTGCTGGCCGCCATCGCAGAGGATGGTGAGCTTGTGGTCTTCAAAGCTTACTTCATATACATGGGGCAGCTTGTGGAGGGCTTCTATATCTGCCTGGTCTATGTCCAGAATGTCAATTGTTATGATTTCGCGCTTCTTAATAAGCTTTTTTAGCTCATCCTTGGTTCCAAGGGCTATATTTTTTCCTTTGTCTAAAATAGCAATCCTGGTGCAAATCTGCTCCACCTCCTCCATATAGTGGGAGGTGTAGATGATGGTTGTTCCCTGCTCATTAAGCTTTTGTATGCCTTCAAGTATGCTGTTTCTACTCTGTGGGTCTACAGCCACTGTAGGCTCATCAAGTATAATCAGCTTTGGCTTGTGGGCTATGCCGCAGGCTATATTGAGACGTCTTAACAGTCCGCCTGACAGTTTTTTAGGATAAAATTTTCTGTAGTCATTCAAGCCTGTAAAATCAATGGCTTCATCCACATACTCTGCCCTCAGCTTTCGGTCTTTTATGTAGAGGCCGCAGAAGTAGTCAATGTTTTCATATACCGTCAGCTCCTCAAATACAGCTACATTCTGCATGATGATGCCGATGTCTTTTTTGATGTCATATCTGTTTGGTGCCATAGGCTTTCCGAAAATTGTTATATTGCCCATATCGTAGGATAAGAGAGACAGAATACAGTTGATTGTGGTTGTCTTGCCAGAACCATTTGGACCTAAAAGTCCAAAGATTTCTCCCTGTCGGATTTCCAGATTTAAGTGGTCTACAGCGACCAGCTCTTTATATCTTTTTACCAGATTTTCTACTTTTACTGCTGGTTCATTCATTTTATTACCTCCGGGTTAATTATTGTATTAGTATTTTCGCGTCATTCAGGCTTTCTACATTT
>URLU01000076.1 GCA_900548765.1 uncultured Lachnobacterium sp. | reverse complement strand
TTCTATAAGTATAGCTTGTTCAACATTTCGTGTCTATGCTTATATTCTAGCACCATAAT
This sequence comes from uncultured Lachnobacterium sp., assembly GCA_900548765.1. Classification (GTDB taxonomy): domain Bacteria; phylum Bacillota; class Clostridia; order Lachnospirales; family Lachnospiraceae; genus Roseburia. The sequence goes on along the minus strand of URLU01000076.1, from coordinate 9,538 downwards.
AATAAAACAATCATCAATAAACTTGCCAAAAACAGTGTTAAAACAAACAAGAAGCAATATGCAATTTTATTTTTTACAATAATTTTATCTTCATTTATGCTTTTCTGTGTTTTCACAATTGGTATGACTTATCTGGATTCGAGCAGATTGCAAAACACACGCTTAAACGGAGCTGAATATGATATTGCTGCTATGAACGGTTTTACATCAGAGCAACTTAATACTTTACGACAAAACGAGCATATACGTAGCGTAGGTATTGAATCCTATGCTGGATTTATCCAAAGTACAGAATACGATGAGACTGTTGAAGTTGGATTGTTGTGGTGTGATGAAGTATTCTGGGATAATTTGATGTCACCTGCAAGAACAAAATTAGATGGACACTATCCGCAAAATAAAAATGAATTGATGGTTACAAAAGATATTTTGAAAACCTGCGGAAATGAAAATCTGTCTGTCGGAGATAGTCTTATTTTAACTTATGCGAATAATACAGGTGTTTATACAGACGAATTTATTATCAGTGGTATATGGGATGGTTATGGAGATACATCTGCTGGATTTGTGTCAAAAGCCTTTTATGACGAAACGGGCTATGATTTAAAAAATGATGGTATTCTTTGCATAAAACTGAATCGTAACTATGTTTTTCCAGCTACAATACAATCCATAGAAAAATCTTTAGATTTCTCAGACAGGCAAATTTTTGCACCGACAAGTTATATCGAAAATTCTTTTAAATTATTGCTTGGTATATGCGGTCTGGCTCTTGTTATATGTTTAAGTGCCTACCTTCTGATTTACAATATTTTGTATCTGTCTGTTTCAGGAAAGATACGATATTATGGATTGCTTCAATCTCTGGGTATGACAAAGAAACAGCTTGTTCGTTTCATAATTAAGCAGATGATACTTGTCGGAATATTAGGTATATTTATAGGAAATCTGTTGGGTATTATTTTATGTATGAAATTAGTTCCCTATATTCTCGGAATATTAGGTATATCGAATGGGAATATGACATTGCAGTTTAATTCGGTGATTTTAATTGTAAGTATTGTTGTTACTATTTTTTCTATTCTTCTGGGAATGAAAAAGCCGATTCAAATTGCAACAAAGGTTACACCAGTAGAAGCTGCAAAATATAGAGAATGTATATCGAATGGTAAAAGATATAAAAAGAGAAAAGGAGCTTTCTTCTGGAGAATGGCATTTGAGCAATTTAAGAAAGATAAAAAGAAAACAGTTGTTGTCTTACTATCGTTGGCAACAAGTTTATCTGTATTTTATTGCCTTACAACGATTATAAGTAGTCAGGGAGAAAGAACGGTACTGCCTAACTACTGGAATGCCGATTTTGTTGTTCAAAACCAGACACAAACCACGGAGGATATAAATTCTCTTAAACCAGCTATATCTGATTCTTTTGTTGAAGAAATAAGAAAGATGGACGGCATTAAAGACTTACATCTTGTAGAGGGAACACCTATTATTTTCCCATACGTGTTAAACAGTTTTTCTGATATGTGGATAACAAATTATATAGACAGAACACCATATTTATCTTCTGAAGATGTTAAATCAGATTATAAAGCGAATCCATCAAACTATTATGGTATGCTAATCGGTATTGATGAAGAACAATTTGATTATGTAAATCAATCACTGGATACTCCTATTGATAAACAAGATTTTCTGAATGGAGAAAGTTGTATTGTGCAATTTGAAGGCTCTGAAATTCCAAAAGAATATTTGAATCAGCGAGTTCTCTTTAATCTTCAAGGGAAACAATATGAAATTGCCGTTGAAGCTGTGTCGTATGACACACAGTACAGCGGAAGAGATATAGGTGCTTCGTTGATTGTAAGTCAAGACTATTTAAATAGCCTGATTTCTAAGCCAACAACATTAGATATGTATATTTACTATAATCAAAAATATGACGAAGCGTTAGAAAAAAAGATTACATCTCTTGTAGAGGATAGTCCATATAATAATGACCTGGACACTGAATCTCAATTTGAAAATATGAGAACAATTCAAGAATCGCAGGGAGAAATGATGGAAATAGGCGTAATAATCGCTTTATTGCTTCTGCTGGTTGGAGTCTTAAATTATACAAATACAATCGCAAGCAGTATTCAGAATCGAAAATTAACATTTTCTGTTATGGAAAGTATTGGAATGTCCAAAAAACAGATAAATAAACTGTTGATTCAAGAGGGGGTTTTATATGCACTTTTCTCTGTATTTATTACATTGACGATTGGTTCAGTTATCACCTATATTTGCTTTGAATCCATGAATTATATGGAGATTCCATTTAATGTACCAGTGATTCCTTTAATCAGTGCTATTATCCTTATCATGCTTATATGTATGATAACACCTCTTCTATCCTATAAAAAACTTGCAGGAAATCGCTCTATCGTAGAACGATTAAGAGATTATGAATAGCTTTATGTACAACCATATACACTCAAACACCAACTAACAACAGTACATTAAAAAAATAAATTTAATAAGACTTAAAAGCCCATATAGAACTATATGTTTTGTATGGGCTTTTTTTATACCTGAAAAAAAACAAATTTTTTCAGGTATCTTAAAACTCTACTTCAAATATGGTTCCCCCACTACTATTATCCCTTACAGATATACGTCCATCATGTACCCTTACAATCTCATTCACCAATGCAAGTCCAAGACCAACGCCCCCTAATTCCCGGCTTCTTGATTTGTCCACACGGAAAAATGGCTCGAAAACCCTATCTCTCATTTCCTTTGGTATTCCGTTTCCTGTATCTGCTACAATAATATGTATATGCTTATCCTGCTCATTGCAGCTCACGGTGACATGTCCACCCTGCTTATTGTATTTGATAGCGTTTTCCACAAGATTATATACCAGCCTGTAAATAAGAATATCACTTCCCATCATAGTAACAGCCTCTGATTTTTGAATCAGTCCGACATGCTTTTTCGCTGCAAGGGGCTCCAGATCCGCTATAACCTCTTCAATCAGAGCATCTACTGCAATTTCATCATTACGGGCTATAGTCTGCAGTTCACTCATATCAAGAAGTGTCTTAACCATTTTACTCAAACGCTCATTCTGCTCTGTTATCATCTTTATAGTTTCAGCAGCAGACTTATCATTATCCGAATGTTCTGCGGCCTTGTAGCTGTCAAGCTGTACCTGCATCACCGCAAGTGGTGTGCGGAGCTCATGAGCCGCATTTGCCGTAAATTGCCGCTGGACTTCAAAAGCATCTGACAGTCTCTTCAGCATTTTATTATAGGATATACTGAGCTGATTTAACTCCTTAACATCATTTTCATCAATCCTTGAATCAGAGAGATTTTGCGCCTGCACCTTTTCTATTTTATCAGAAAAATCCCGAAGAGGCTTTAGGGCACGTCCGCTTATAAAATAAGTAATAACTCCTCCCAGTAGTGCCATAAGTGCTGTAATAATCAAGCTCTGTCTCCGATAATCTGTCTTATTGTTATATACAAGTATCGAAAAGTCCTCTGCAAAATCATCCCATGCATCTTCTGGAATTCCTATGTATATTTCATCTTCATCCGTTTGGACTTCTTGCTGCAAGCCCTTATCCTGCCCGTCACTTCCGCCGGTCTGGGTATCGTTTTTCTGAGTATCGTCCTTCTGGGTATCACCCACCTGTATCCCGATCGCCTCTGCATCGCCTCCAGCCTGGGAAATAACAGCATTCTGTAATAAGTTTATGTAATACACACCATTACCATATATAAACATTGTCAGGCAGCCACATATAAGTGCTATAAATAAAGTTGTAATAATCGTAAGCCGCCATTGAAGTGATAATTTTTTCACTGTAGATCCTCCCCTATTCTGTAGCCTTCACCAATCTTATTCACAATCGGATCATATCCCAGCACTACCTTTAGCTTTTTCCTAAGTGATGACATATGTACCCTGATAGAGCCACTAAAGCTGTCCACTGAAGCATCCCACACATGCTCAATCAATTCTTCCTGACTCACCGGCCTGCCCTGGTTAAGCAGCAGGTATTCCAGAATACCATTTTCTTTTCTGGTAAGGGCAACTGTCTCTCCCTTTGCACTTGCTTCACGTTTTACTGTGTCAAACTCGATTTCTCCACAATGCAGGCGCACATCCTTTTGCACAAATTTACGTCTTGTCAGGCTTCTGACCCTCGCTTCAAGCTCCTGCAGATGAAATGGCTTTTCCATGTAATCATTGGCACCGGCATCCAGCCCTTCAACCTTATCTGCAATCTGGCTCCTTGCAGACAGAATCAGCACCTTCGTCTCCTCATCCCTCTGCCTTAGTTCCCGTAAAACCTCCATTCCGTCCATACCAGGTAAATTCAAATCCAATACAATAAGATCATACTTTTCTGACAGAGTATAGTCCAGTGCCTCATAGCCATCATAACAGGCATCAACCTCATAGCCTGCGCCATATAGACTTTTTGCCAATGTATCACATAATTCTTTCTCGTCCTCAACAATTAATAATCTCAATATAATTTCTCCATTTTCTTAACAAGAATTTTACACCTCCTATTGTATAATTCAATAGTCGATAGGTCAAACACAATAATGAAAGGAGTACATAAAAACTTGAAATCAATTAGAATAACCCGCTTCCTGCTATTAATTACCGGTATAGTCATGATTGGCTATGGTGCCATCAGAGGCGAAGCTGCCACGGTACTCAGCAAAGCAATAAAATTATGTCTGGAGTGTGTTGGAATTGGATAAAAAAAATATATTTTCAAAACAATTAGCTAAATTTAGGGGATTTATACAAGCCGCAGCCACCCTGCTTACAAATATACATCTGCCCAATCTGTTTAAGGGCAAAATATATCAGGGAAATGGCAAATCTGTCTGTGTGCCTGGTTTAAACTGTTATTCATGCCCTGCCGCATCTGGAGCCTGCCCAATAGGTGCTTTTCAGGCAGTAGTCGGTTCATCAAAGTTTAAATTTTCATACTATATAACAGGCTTTTTTATTTTACTTGGTGTGACACTTGGCAGATTTATATGTGGATTTTTATGTCCCTTTGGATGGTTTCAGGACTTAGTTCACAAAATTCCGGGCAAAAAGTTTTCGACAGCAAAGCTTAAACCGCTGCGTTATCTGAAATATATCATACTAATAGTTTTTGTTATCCTGCTTCCAATGCTTGTTACAAATTCTATAGGAATGGGAGATCCATTCTTTTGTAAATACATTTGCCCACAGGGAGTTTTGGAAGGTGCTATTCCACTTTCACTGGCAAATGCCGGCATACGTTCCGCCCTCGGAAAGCTGTTTACATTTAAAAGTATCATTCTGATAACAGTTGTGGTCTTAAGCATACTGTTTTACCGCCCATTTTGTAAATGGATCTGTCCGCTTGGTGCAATTTACTCTCTTTTTAACAAAGTGTCATTGCTCGGCATAAAGGTTGAAAAGGATAAATGTGTAGGATGTAATCAGTGTAAAAAGGCATGTAAGATGGACGTAAATGTCCTTGAGACGCCAAATCATTCAGAGTGTATCCGCTGTGGAGCCTGCATGAGAGCATGCCCGAAGGATGCTATTCACTATCAGTTTGCTGGAAAAACACTATGTCATTCTGACAAACAGGATTCATAGATGCTCTAAAACCCAGCTGATAGTTTATATAGACAAAATAAACATAACAACAATATAATTTTAAGGAGATTTTATCATGAAAAAAAGAAGAAACATTATCGCAGCCCTGACACTTTGTGCAGTATTATCTTTTACAGCCTGTGGTGGAAACACTGGCACTGGCAGTACATTAGAGGAAAATAATCCTACCCAGACAGCAGATTCTGTAACAGAATCAAAGGGAAATGAGAATGACCTTGAAGCTCAGTTAACAGATCTTTACAATCAGGAGCAGCAGGTTTTTGATGACCACAAGGATGTCTGGGATAAGGTGTTTAATTCAATGGATAAGAGCAATATAACAGAAAATGCAGACTATGCAGATTTTCTCGCTGGAGCAGTTGAAAACATTAAAGACAGCCTTTCTGCTGAGGAGCTTGACACCCTTACAAATGACATTGAGGTAATACGTGGTCTTGAAAAAGATATAACGGAAATACAGGACAAGCTTTCTGCAACAGACAGCTCTGCAGCATCTGACTCTGGTGCTGATACAGACTCCAGTGCTTTCAAAAATATATCTGGAACCGATTTTGATGGAAACAAGATTGATGAGAGTCTTTTCTCAAATAATGCTGTAACAGTTTTAAATTTCTGGTTTTCTGGATGTAAGCCTTGCGTTGCCGAACTATCTAAGCTTAATGAATTAAATGAAGCTATAAAATCAATGGGTGGTCAGGTAATCGGCGTAAATACCGAAACATTTGATGGTAACGAGACAGCCATTGAAGAAGCTAAGAGTATTCTTGAAAGTCAGGGGGCTGAATATCGCAATGTGTGCTTTGACTCTGATTCAGATGCAGCTAAATACGCATCTAATATCATGGCATTCCCTACAACTATTCTTGTTGACAGAAATGGCAATATCGTAGGTGAACCAATGCTTGGCGGCATTGACCAACAGGAGAATTATGATCAGCTTATGGAACAGATTCAGTCAGTAATTGATGCAGACAATGCAAAATAATTAGAAAACAATGCTTTAAAAAGGAGCTGCGAAATACTCGCAGCTCCCTTTTTATGTACTTATATTACATTGAAATAAATACATTTGCCCCTGACATAACCTGTGAAGAACCATACCTCACATCAATTACAGCATCTGCTCCCAGCCCAATTATGACAAAAGTAATTATTATATGTTCAACTCATACTGGTGTCATACAAATAGATTAGGCAGGTACATATCTTAAAATTGTGACTGTATCATCAGAATTAAGAGTGTACGTCTCCACATATGCATCCTCCTTAGATGCAGCAGATTTCGTCATGATTTCACTCATTCCAGCTCCATCTGGAAAATATTCATCCAGCACTGCAGCTTCTGCATCTACATCTGCTCCATCCGCAGCTTCACCCATTACATACTCTGCGAACTCGCTCAGACTAAGTACCTGTCTGCTGCTTTCCAAAGGAGTTGCCTTCTCATCAATATTTTCTGGAGTAATACTATTAACCCAGCGGTCTGCCTCTGATAAAATCTCTGTGTATTCTCCACCAGCTTCATAATTATCCATGGCAGCTATGACCTCTGCGGCTTTTTTCTGGTCGGCCAGATTTGAATCAATGCTTAAAGTAAAGAGTGCATTTACTCCCTCGTATGATTCATTCCTGCTTATAGCCCCACTGACAGAATCATACACATATGCTTTATCATCATAAGCTTCCCCCTCTGATACTCCAATATAAATTTTCCTGTCGGCAAAGCACTCTATATTGTCTGTCTCCAGCAGTCTGTATTGTATTCCATCAGAGACAAACAAGGTGTTATTGCCCCCCAGGACAGACGCATTATATCTTGCAGGATCAAGCCCCTCAATATAAGGTGACACATAGAATTGTTCCTCATCCGTCTTTGATGAATCTGGCATAGGAGTCCCATCTGAATGGGCTATGGCAACAGCCATATAAGTTTTATCTCCATCAATCTCTCCCGAATCAGTTTTAGATAAATGTGACGAAATTTCGTCACCAGAAACTATTCCTAAAAGGGTAATGTCATAGTTTCCATATGTCTGTGTCTCGCATTCATCCATCCAGTTATTTTGCTCAAATTCCTGAGCAAGCCTGTTATCAGCAATTTCTGCTGCTACATCCTTAGCCGAAAAATATCGCCATGCTGCATAGGCTGTAATTGATGAAACCATAGTCACTGCAATAGCAGCGGCTGCCACTGCAGCATGCTTCCACGACTTTACGCTGCTTTTTTTGAAATTTTTATTTTTTTCATAATTAATCATATTTTCCTTCCTTTCCATGTCCATGGTCTTGATTTTTACATCGCAATCATCAATCTCCGGAGAAAGAGCCTGCTTTAAAATTAAATCCAGTTTTTCATCTGTCATATCCTAACGCCTCCAGTTCTTTTTTTAGTAAACTTTTTGCCTTGTTCATACGGCTTTTAACAGTTCCCTCAGGTACCTTTAATATCTCTGCAATCTCTCGGATTGACATATCAGCAGAATAGTATAAATGTATTGGCATCCTGAATTTTTCAGGCAGATTGGCAACTATTCTTTGAACAGTCCGCTTTTCATCCTCCTGCAGAATGCTTGTCTCTGGAGATGCTGCAGATATATCTCTAATCTCTGATGCTCCCTTGCTCTCCATCTCTTCGATGCTGTCCACAGGTACCAGTCGGTTTCTATTAGCATATTTTCTTTTTTTATTTTTCCAGAGTAATATTGATATGGATAAGGCATAGCTTCGTACATTCTGTCCGCTGTCCAATTCCTGTCTCTTGCCCAACAGCTTGAGCATGGTGTCCTGGTATAATTCGTCACCTGATTCCCTGTCTCCACAGGTCATCCTGCAGAACCTCAGTATGTCCTTTCCATTATCCAGAACAAATTGCTCGAATTCATTATTATTCATCAAGTTATCCTTTCCCCTTTTTAGCCGGCTAAAAGGTCTGTGCCCTTACACTTATATATTGTCTTATTACGAGAAAAAGTTCAGTCTGAGTTTATTATAAACTGACAAGCGCTTTCATATATGATAAAATGACAATATAAAAATAAATGGAGGTTATTAAAATGGCAGTTAATTCAATAGATGCAGAAGACGATCAGTTTGCATACCGCTATGACACACAGCTGTTAATCGACAGACGTGATAAGGATTTGGACGAGGATGAGATATCTGATTACATCACAGAGAATTTTGAGGGAAACAGCCTGATTGCAGCTGGGGATGAGGATTTGGTTAAAATCCATTTTCATACTAATGAGCCTTGGAAAATTCTTGAGTACTGTAACTCAATCGGTGAAATCTACGACATCGTAGTTGAAGATATGATTCGACAGGCGAATGGACAACAGGGCTGATTTATGCTCACTAAAAAAGGTCCACCGGACCTTTTTGTCGTATGCTTGGCAACTTTAAAATGGCTTCCCTTTCCGGGAAGCCATTTGCATGCCAAAGTATGCTGGAGAAGCTGCCAGTTGCCATGCATCCAGAAAAGCTGCCAGTGGCAGGTTTGATGGTGGCAGTTTTGATGGTGGCAGGTTCTCTATATAAGCCATAATAATTTTCAGAGCCTACTGTATATCAACCTCCACAGTATCAGCCGTGTTACCTGTAGGGCTTATAATCAGAGCCTTAACATTATCCACATCAATAACCCTGTCATAGCCGAATACATTGTAAGCTTCAGTCTTGGAATCATCTGTATATCCTATGCTGCCTCCATCTGTAAGATATGGAAGTCTGCTTCCGTCCTTTAATACCACACCCTTGACACATGGTACACCCAAATCGTCCTGATTTGCCTCTGGTGCATTATCTGTGGTGTATGTGGCATTCAATGAAACAGGCGAAATTTCAAGCTTTGTAAGGGTG
>URLU01000075.1 GCA_900548765.1 uncultured Lachnobacterium sp. | reverse complement strand
GGTATACAGGATGATAAGCAGGCTCACCAGCTCCACATTGGGTATGAAAGCCAGTGCATTTTTTGCCACCTCAATTATGGCTATCATCATGCCCGTTATGGCTATATCCTTTGCTGTGATTTTTAACCTACTCTTCATATACAGTGTAAACCAGTCCGTACACGTCTCCGTCTGCAACCGGCTGCTGGTCTGCGCTGTAGTTGCCATACTCACCGTTTACATAGATTGACCAGTAGGCTCCATCCACTGCATAATCCGCAGTGAGTCCGTTGACAGTATCGATATAAAGACCATAGTCTCCATCTGCGCCCTCGACAGTCAAATCATCAATCTCAGCAAAGACCTCACCCAGATATTCTGCGTCAGTCTTTGTCTCATATGTTGTGATTTTACCCTCGTTGTCTGTGACCTCGATTGTGACGGCTTTTGAGCCCTGATTTGCCTTTGGTTTGACTATTGCATAAACAACTGCAAAAATCACAATAATTGCAGCAAGTACTGTAATTGCTATGGCTATCTTCTTGTTTGATTTCTTTGTATTACTTGTTATCTGTGTCATTGGTTCTCCTTAATTTTCCTATTGTTTTTCTTATTCTCCGGATTTCACATATGAGATTTCCTCATATGGAACCTCAATCTTTAGAAGCTCTTCTATTGTGTGCTTCTCGTCCTTGCTAAGCTCACCCTTATAATGTACAAAAACAACCAGTCTCTGTACTTCTTCCTCTTCCTTATCATCCCAGGTGTCCAGATAGCCTACATCCAGACTTTCGAACTGTGGACATATGATGTCAAGCTCCTTGCTGAGTCTGCCCACATCATAAAACTGGGCATCACGCTCATATACTGCTGTGCTTTTCTGCATTTCCCTTCGCACCATTACCCCTGCCAAAATAATACTTGGAATAATAAAAATCACTGTGCCCACTGTCACCCTTCTCATAAGCTTGCGCCTAAGTTCCGGGCTGAGCTTGATTTTTGCAGGAATTTTCATAATAAGGAGCATTATTGTGCTTGTAAGAGCAATAAAATAAGTATTAATGAGGAACAAATACATAGCTCCCAGAAAATAGTGCAGCGACCCCACCGCCAGACCATATCCGGCTGTACAGAGTGGTGGCATAAGTGCTGTAGCGATTGCCACACCCGGTATCACGTTTGACTTTTCCTTACGGGTAGTTCCAATAATTCCTGCCAGTCCACCGAAGCAGGCGATTAACACATCCCATATCGTAGGGGTTGTCCTTGCCAGAAGCTCAGAGGTTGCAGTTGTAATAGGGCTTATTGAAAAATACAGGGTAGATGTCACAAGACACACTATAACCTCAAAAGTAAGCCCCAAAAAGGAGTTCCTGATTTGTCTCAAATCTCCGGTTGCAAATCCATAGCCCATAGCCATGATGCAGCCCATAAGCGGTGATATGAGCATTGCACCTATAATTACCGCTGTCGAATTCATATTTAATCCAATCGACGCGATAAAAATTGCAAGCACAAGGATTACAAGGTTTGTACCTCTCACTTCCCCTGCACTTAATATTCTCCCCTCAATCTCCTCATATGATGCAGTATCTCCATGAATACTGAAGGCTCTTTTTAATACATCCCTTGATTTTAGTCGTTCCATTTCATTTCTCCTAGGTTCATCTGTCTGATATACTCGTCAGAAAAATTTTTATCTGATGACAACTCTATATATTTCATGCTTTTTGCAATTTCGTCAAGTCTTTTCTCTGCATTGGGGTTTATTGCGGCAATCATTGCCCCTCCTGCTGCTGCATTACCTATTGCCACAGTCCTGTCTACCAGCTCTGCCGGTATCATGCCAATCCCTGCTGCACTGTGCTTATCCAGCACGCTTCCAAAGCCGCCTGCAATAAAGACCTGACCTATGTCATCACATTTTAAGCCACGCGCACGCATGAGCACAGCAATTCCTGCTGCCACAGCCCCCTTGGCGAGCTGCAGCTTCCTTATATCATCCTGGGTGATATAGACCTCATCCGTCAGGAAAATACAATCATTTTCCTCCTCGTCATCCCCCAGATATCTGTGATACTTGTAAGACACCTGGCGATGGGTCTTTATCCTGCCGGTTTCATCAATAAGCCCCAGACTGAGAAATACACAGAGTGCGTCAATCAGGCCAGAACCACATATGCCTTTTGCCGTGGCTGTCTGTCCTTTTTCCCGGTCTGCTCCGATGACCTCCACCTGTATCTGGTCATTCTCTATCCATACCCTTGAAATGGCACCTGATACGGCGGACATTCCAAGCTCGATTTCGGCACCCTCAAAGGCCGGTCCCGCTGCTGTGGCACAGCATATATAATCATTTGATTTTCCTAAGACCATTTCGCCGTTTGTACCGATATCCAGGATGAGTGTATCTTTTTTATCGTGCATTATTTTGTTTGTGTATGATTTAAATACATCTGTTGTTTGTATATCACAGTCTGGTTTATTCCGGCTTATAGCATCCTGCCCTGTCAGGTCAGATTTAGACGCTCCGCTATTTTGTATACAAGCTGGCGCTTTGTACATATCAATATACAGCATATCCGATGTGATGTCTCCACCCACATATCCAGATACAGCCGGCATAATATATATATCATCCACATTCACAAATCCCAGCTCTCCGCCCTTATAGTTACGTCCAAAATACTCCTGTGGCATAAAAGGAGCCCTGCCTATGGATTCCGGCGAAAGCCCTGTAAAAAGATGGCACATAACAGTATTTCCAGCTATGACAAGCTGGCGGATCCGCCCATTCTCCCTGCCACACCGGCTCAGACATTCATTTATCATCTGCTGTATCTGTCCCGTAATTGCCGCCCTCATCTCTTCAAGCTTATCGCTCTTTGCAGCTTCTATTCTGGAAACCACATCCGCCCCATAGCTTCTCTGGGCATTTGGATAAGCGGTGGTAACAAGTACCCTCCCTGTTTTCCGGCTCAGGAGGTGGCAGGCTACAGTGGTAGTTCCAATATCACAGGCTATGGCGAGTTCTTCCTTCCCATTATCACAGGCTTTCTGCGCATTCTCTGTCATTTTTCCACTGACTGTTGCAGGATTTATAACAGTATCCACTATTGCCATGTCATTTTCACTGTATTGGTCCGGAAGGATTATGGTCATGCCCTCCTCATATTCTGTCTGACAAGCCAGAACCTGCCGCCTTGTTATTTCTGTCCCAATTTTATCATTTTTTCCATTTTTGTCATTGACAATTGTGACCCTGCACTTTCCGCAGGTTCCCTTTCCTCCACAGGGTGAAGGGATATTGTCTATATTTTTACTTCTCAGGTATTCAAGTATATTCATAATTTATATCTGCCGGTTCCTTTTGTCCAAACTCTGCTATCTTGGTATAACTATGCAGTCATATCGTATAGCCTTGCCATTTATGGAATAGCTCGGCTTTATGTCTGCCAGATATGGTCCCTTCAAAGGACGCTTTATCACAACTCTTCTCGGCTTCATATTCAGGGCCGCATCTAGCAGGTCTCTTTCGTCTGTGCAGGGCTTCTCTAACTGCTGCAAAAGCTGAAATTTACGCTTTACCAGGGCACTCTTCTGTCTTGCCGGGAACATGGGGTCTAAAAGCACCACATCCGGCTCTATGTCAAGTCCCGCCATGAGCTCTATGCTGTTTCCCTCAGCAAAATGCATCCGCGCCACAGCATCCTTTAACTCCGGTATATCCGCTGCCCGTCTCAAGGCATCCTTTAGCAAGGCCGCAATTGCGTGGTCATACTCAAACAAATAGACCTCAAAGCCCGCAACTGCCAGAATCATTGAGTCTTCACCCATCCCCGCTGTTGCATCTATAAGCACCGGATGCTCAACTCCCTTTATCTTTGATGCCTTGACCAGAAACTCCCTCTGTAGATTTGAGGTTTTAAGTCTTGGCATAAGGCTCGTAAAATCACCCTTTAACCGCAGTCTGCCATCTGTAAGTGTCAGGCAGCCCTCCTCATCTATCAGAAACAGCTCCCCGCCAAGCTTCTCTACTATCTTTGTTTCATCTATATTCATTAAATATCCTCTGCTTGTCATAAAATTATAGTTCAAACTGCTTTATCGCGTCAAAATCCACATCATCTATAAGCTTTTCCAATTTCTGTACGGCCTGTGTCTCCTCATCAGAAAGTGGCATATCCTTGATTGAATTCAGGATTTTTTCGGCTGTTGGAATGTCGTACTCTGCTGTAGCAGACTTTATTTTCTCTACATATTGAGCCAAACTCATATCCCATTTAGCAGCACCTGTCTCACCGCCCTGCTTTTTATCAGCAATAGCTTTTTCTATATCATTCAGCAGACCTGAAAACCTGTCCTCAAAACTATCCTGGTTTGCCATGATGTAAGCCATATCATTGTTTCGTCCCGCCATCTCAAGTTCTTTCGCAGCATCTCCACAATCCTTTGCTCCGATATTGTAACACATACCTTTTATGGCATGAATCTCAATCACATATTCTTTAACATCCCTGCTGATTTTTTCCCGCATTGTATTTAGATACTTTCTGCCAGTCTCCACAACCAGAGACAATATATCTATATAATCATTCACCTGTCCTCCACAATGGACAAGTCCTGCCGTAACATCCATTCCATCTATGCCTTTTATAGCATTAATTTTGTCTCCATATATGCGGTTTTGTTCCTGGTTCAAATCCCCTGTATTACTTACCCCAGTATTTGAGTTGTCAACCCTTGAAATCTTATATTCAGGGATAAATGTACACAAAATCTTTTCAAGGTGTTCAAATTCTATAGGTTTTTTGACATACTCATCAAAGCCCTCCTCCATGAGTTCTTCCCTGGCTCCCTTTACCGCATTCGCAGTAAGTGCGATAATCTTTGCCTCTCCACCACTTGCATAATGGTCTGAAAGCTTCCGGATTTCCTTCATGGCCTGAATACCATCCATCTCTGGCATCATCTGATCCATGATTACAATGTCAAATTTCTGCTTCCTGCACAGTTCAATCGCTTTTGTTCCGCTTTCAACTGTAGCCACATCCAAACCATAACACTCGAGGCTTTTTCTGATAACCTTGAGGTTGACATCGTTATCATCCACAACCAGTACGTTGGTATCTGATATATACAAATCACCTATGTTTGATTTCAGGTAGGAATGGGTATTAAAGTCAAGCTCTCCTATCGGCTCACCATCAACCAGCTTCTGAGGGATTTTAATTGTGAAAACAGAGCCCTCGCCAAACTTGCTGTCCACGTCAATACTACCCTGCATGAGGTTCACATAGCCCTTAACTATGGAAAGTCCCAGACCTGTACCCTCTATGCCCTGATGCAGCTTTTTATTTACCTGCTCAAAAGCATCAAAAATGAGAGACTTGTCCTCTTCCTTTATGCCTCTGCCCGAATCAGCTACCTTAAATACTATATTTATCTGTGAATCATCATCAGATATATCCCTGCCCACAATCAGCTTTATATATCCGGTGTCAGTGTACTTTACCGCATTGTTGAGAACATTTATGAGAATTTCCTGAACTCTGGTTTCGTCTCCATATACCCTGCATGGAATCTGAGGGTCACACTCAATGTCAAATCTCAGGCTCTTATTATCTGCCAGCGGCAAAATCTGGACTATTACATTTTGCAGCATTTCCTTGAAATTATACTCCCCCGGCACAAGCTCCATCTTGCCCGACTCAATCTTTGATATATCAAGTATGTCGTTTATTATGGCTAAAAGTCCATATGAGGAATCCCTGATGTCTGTCACATAGTCCAGCAGCTCCTGCCTGTCCATGTCCTGTTTTAAAATAATCTCAGAAAAACCTACAATGGCATTCATAGGTGTTCTGATTTCGTGGGACATATTGGCAAGAAATGTGCTCTTGCCTGATTAGATATGTCCGCGTTCTCTCTGGCCTCTTTCAGCTCATTTATGTATTTTACACGCTCCGACATATCCTTAATCATGGCAATATAGCCTATCACATCACCATACTTGTCATTTATGGCACTGATTGACAGATTGCAGGGTGCATTGTCTGATTTCTTGGTGCATTCTACACTTATGGAATTGTTGCCATCAATAACTCCATTGTCAAAGTCAACATTAAAAAAATCTGTCACCTTCTGGCTGTTATACTCGTTTGGGTCAGTGTTTATGCCCAGATAGACATTTGCCGCCTCATTGGATATATGCAGTCTGTGTTCCTTGTCAAAAACTACCACCGGCACAGCCAGTGAGCGGTAGATGTATTCTGACATATTTGATACATTAAGCTCATTTCTCTTTATCCTAATCATTGCGTAATACAGGATGATAATTCCCCAGAACTGGGTTACGTTGCTGCCCGGCAGGGCTGGAAATCCAAGGGCAGGGAATATCATATCTAGCACTGTACCAAGCCAGATCAGAGCTGTAATAATAAGGAAATATTTTCCAAATACCTTTACTCTCCTGAGCTTTGAAAAACAAATCATGTGTATTATGACCGCCACAATATTTGCTGATACCAGTATAAAATACCATGTATACAATTTGTTTACGATTCCCGGTGCAAACTTATAGGTCATGCCAAACTCAGACATGAAGTAGTCTGTGTGGCTTGGGACTATGGAAAGCGCATAAATCGGCCAGCCACAGTTTGATATTACATTTAGAAGATGTCTGATGGGTTTTCTAATCTCTGAGATTCTGCAAATGATTCCCTGCACAGAAACCATATACAAAAATGTGCCAAACACCGCAAAGCTGCGCCAGAAGTGGGCAGGCTCTGTCTCAGTCTGTATGAAAAACATTCCAAATCCAAAGCTCCATATCATACTGGCTATTGACACTATGCCAAACAGATAGTCCTCTGCCTGTCTTCTGTCTTTTCTTGACATGCCTGATACAAGTATCACCATGGTGCATATGCTGTTGAATATCAGTAAAATTGAAAATAGGTATTTCATGTTGTTTTCCTTATTCTGGGTAGGTGATATATTCTGCTTCGACGTGCTCAGCCAGGAAAACTTTGTTTTCTTGGCTGTACGGGCATTCGCCTTATCAGAAAAGACAAACATGATTGCTCCTGCGCTAGCGCATCGCACTCATGCTTATCTTTTCTGGCACTTCTCATTGCTACGCTCATTATATCACCTTAAGATTACCGCATAAAGAAAAAAAGCCCAATTGCTTGGACTTTTTAGGAGAAGGTATTTTTACTATGGGGATAGTAAAATTTATATAATGTATTGGGGGGTTTTTACAGTAATTATAATATCATGCCTGTCCCAATAAGTGTGTACAAACTTTACAATTTTATCAGCTTGTTTTTGTGCATTTTTCACAATATGCTCTGTGAATTTACAAAAGCTCGGCAAATAAACGCATGAGAAGCTGTCCGAATCTAAGGGTTGCACCTCTTCCGTCCTTATATTTCTGTGTCACCTCCCTGCACTCTGTAAATGTCTTTTCAAAATCAGCCCTTACCTCCGCTACTGTATCACATTCTGCGAAAAAGCATCCATTTTCAAAATGGTGATACAGGCTCCTATAATCCAGATTGATAGTTCCACAGGTTGCCATACAGTCGTCAGCTATGCTTACCTTGGCATGGCAGAAGCCAGGCGTCCACTCATATATTCTGACTCCATCCTTTACCAGACCATGATAGAAGGAGCGGGTCACACTATACACAAGCTTCTTATCAGGGATGCCCGGTGTTATAATCCGCACGTCCACACCTCTTTTTGCTGCAAGAGACAGGGCATGTGTCATCTCATCCGTGATTATCAGGTATGGGGTCATAAACCAGCAGTAGCGCTCTGCCTTATTTATTATGCTGATATATACAGACTCTCCAACCTGCTCTCCGTCTAACGGACTGTCTGCATAGGGCTGCACATATCCGTCTGCCTTTGCGGTGTAATCTGTATCTATCAGATATTTGTCAAAGCTATTATCGTCAATATCCTTGCTCTTTATGGCATTCCACATCTCAAGGAAGGTCACGGTCAATGATTTTACCGCATCACCCTCAAGCCTGATTCCGGCATCCTTCCACCTTCCATAGGGATTTGTCACGTTGAAATACTCGTTCGCCAGATTATATCCGCCTGTGTATCCGACTTTTCCGTCAATAACAGTTATTTTTCTGTGATCCCTGTTATTTAAAAAGAAATTGAGCACTGGAATAACCGGGTTAAATACGCGGCAGTTTATGCCAGACTTCTTGAGTTTTTTCACAAAATCCATATTTACAAAGCCGATTGAGCCCATATCATCATAGAATACCCTGACCTCAACACCTGCCCGCACTCTCTCCTCAAGCACCTGCTGTATCCGGCCCCAGCTCTCCTTGTCCTCTATGGCATGGTATTCCATAAATATAAATTTTTGAGCCTTGGAGATATCCTCAAGCTGGGCTTCCAGTGCCTTGGCTGCATCATCATAGTATCTGAGGTCTGTATTTTTGTATAAAGGATAAAAAGAATATTTCTTAATGTAATATGCAATATTTGCAGCCCTTGAGTTGATCTCCCTAAGCTCATCAAGCTTATCCTCGTTCACCGGCAGCATAGGGAGCAGCTTCCTGTCTATATCATCATAGCGCTCACGCATTTTCCTGGTCACACCATTCATTCCTACGAGAAGATAGAGTGTAACACCAACCACCGGTACCGTCAGAATCAGGATAATCCAGGGCATCTTCATGGCAGAGGTCTTGTACTGGCTGTAAATTCCCAGAACAAGTATTACCGCCAGAAAATGAACAATCCAGGTTACCACCTCTCCGTAGCCATACAGCTTGTTCATTACAATAAAAATAAAGATAAGCTCAAGCAAAATCGAAATGCCACAGGACACCATTCTCTTTACACTGTTTTTAGTTTTTGCCTTTCCTTCGTATGTCTTTATTCTCAATATGCTCTCCTTCTGACAATTTGCCCTATATACCTTAGTATCAACAAAACTCCGAATTTCTTCGGAGTCTTGAGTGCCTTTTGCTACTTTATTTTACTTCGCAGCTTTTGTGGTTTTCTTGGCTGCTGTGCTCTTTGCTGCTACTTTCTTTGTGGCTGTTGTCTTACTGCCTGCAGCTGCCTTAGCTTCTGTTGTCTTGCTTGAAGCTTTTTTAGCTGTGGTCTTCTTCACAGTAGTCTTTTTCTCTGCCGACTTCTTTGCCAGAGCCTTTGATGTCTCCTTTGCCTCAATAGTCTTCCCCGGGGCTTCCTTTACAGCAATCTTTTTCAACAACAATGCAGCTCCAAGGTCTCCCTCTATCTGCACCTTATTATCATTATAGGCCTCGTCAATTCCAAGCTTGCCATCCAGCATCTCAATTAAAGTGTCAGAATTAACTGTGACAATCGCATTTCTGTCATAGTATTCATATGGCTGAACATCAACCTTACCATCTGAAACCTCAATATAAAATGCGCCTTCACCCTCGCCTCTGACATTAAACTGAACTGCAAGATGACCTGTAACTTCTGTTGCATCCGCCTTTGCGTACACAATCAATGCTTTTCCAACTATCTCTTCGTAAGTCATTTTTTACCCTGTCCTTTCATGACTGGTTCATATGTTACTATAATAATAGCCTTTTCACTGGTTTAA
>URLU01000074.1 GCA_900548765.1 uncultured Lachnobacterium sp. | reverse complement strand
CTGGGCATTTGTATTTAACTATGATAACGGACTTATCAATGTAATCATCAAAGCGATTACAGGTAAGCAGGGACCAAACTGGTTAGGTAACGAGGCCTGGGTCAAGGTTTCAATGATTATCTTCATGACATGGAAGGGACTTGGAACATCTATTATTTTATATCTTTCTGGACTTCAGAGTATTCCAAGAGATTACTATGAGGCAGCCAGAATCGATGGTGCAAGTGGATGGAAGCTGTTTAAAAACATTACATGGCCACTTGTTTCACCGGTTACTTTCTACTTGTTAATCACCGGCATGATTGGTGGTTTCCAGGTATTTGTTGAAGTACTCGTTATGCTTCCTAAAGGAGGTACGAATTACTCAGCAGCAACAGTTGTATTCTACTTATACGACAAGTTTGCAGCAAACAAGTATGGATATGCTTCAGCGATGGCATTCTTATTGGCAATTATCATCTTTATCATTACCGCGATTAATTTCAAGGGACAGGATAAATGGGTGAAGACTATAGATTAAGGGGGCGGTTGAGATGGCTAAGAATAAAGATTACATAGATTATGGCGTGAAATCTAAAAAAGAAAAAAGACTCGATATAGTTATCTTTATCGTTCTTGCGATTGGAGCAGTTGCAATGGTGTTCCCGCTTGTATACATGGTGTGTGCATCATTCATGACAAAAGGACAGATTTTATCAGGACAGTTCAGCCTGATACCAAATCCATTAAAGACAGGTACCTACGCAGAGGTTATATTTGACTCCAACTTTTTAAAGGGTGTCAGAAATACAATGTTGGTTGAGATTCCGGTACTTATTGTTGGTGGATTTACTTCATCCCTTGCTGCATTTTCTTTTAGTAAATTAAAATTCAAGGGCAAGGATGGAATTTTCCTGGGGCTTCTTGCAACAATGATGATTCCCTTTGCGGTTATCATGATACCTCAGTATGTAATGTTTACAAGATGGGGACTTACAGACAGTCTCTTACCACTTATTTTACCGGGACTTTTTGGTAATGTAGGAATGATTTTCTTCCTGAGACAGAATCTTTCAAGCATCCCGTATGAGTTCGTGGAGGCTGCAAAGATTGACGGCTGTGGATATTTCAAGATGTATTATTCAATCTTCCTCCCACTTATGAAGGGAGCACTGATGACACAGATTATTCTCTGGTTCATGGGAATCTGGAATGACTACCTTGCACCAACTATCTTTGTGGCAAATGATGAGTGGCACACCTTACAGGTTGTAATCAGACAGTTTAACTCACAGTATGCTGTAAACAGTAACTATCCACTTATTATGACAGCTTCTGTAATGGCTTTAATTCCTACATTACTGCTGTTCTTCTTCTTCCAGAGATACATCATTGAGTCAATGGCTATCTCAGGTGTAAAGGGCTAAGATGGAAAATTATTTCAGGCTTAACGAATATAAGGTAAAAGAATATGGAAATGCCGGCTCCCACGACCCTTCAATGATGTGGGATTCGGTTACAGGAAAGTATTACTCATATTGTACAGATGTATATGGTTCTCCTCTTGGTCTCGAGGATAAAATCGGTATTCCTGTCAGAAGCTCCGAGGACCTGGTGCATTTCAAGTATGAGGATACTGTACTTTCTGATTCTGCAATAGCGGAGGCGAGAGACAATGGGGATTTCCCGGAGACGGCGAATTTCTGGGCACCCTTTACAGAGTATGTAAAGGGTGAGTACAGGATGTATTATTCAGCCACAAAAGCCTTTGGCAGCTCGGAGTCAAGAATCTGGCTTGCCTGTGCCGAAAATCCTCTGGGACCCTTTGAAAACAGAGGTGTGGTGGTGGATACCTGGGGCACGGATGACAGCTGTCCAAACGGCATAGATCCTCACATCATATGGGAGGGTGAAAAAGCATATCTTGTATATGGATCATTCTTTGGAGGCATTTATATCAAGGAGCTTAATCCTGATACCGGCCTTTCTCTTGATGGCAATCCACATTCTTTAGGAAAGTGTATATCAAAGAAGAGCAATCCGCCTGTCATTGACGGACCGGAAGGGGCTTCTGTCATATATGTAAAGGAAACAGGATATTACTATTTGTTTCAGTCCTACGGATGGCTTGGCAATGATTACGATATAAGAGTGGGCAGAAGCAGATGTGTGACAGGTCCATATGTGGATATGGATGGATTTGATTTAAAGGAGAAGGCTTTAGGCCAGAAAATAGCAAACAGTTATAGATTTGATGGTGAAAATCCGGGACATGGAAATGCAGATGCCGGCTGGAAATTTGATGGATTCAGAGGACCGGGACATGGTGTGCCATTTTATGACCCTGTGAGCACAAATTATTTTTTTGTGCATCATATCAGGGATGGGGCAAAATGCAATGAGTATGTTGAGGATATGGAGGGTAGAATAAGCTATAGCAGACATTATATGATGGTCAGACCTATGTTTTTTATAGATGGCTGGCCGGTGCTTGGACCGGAGAATTATTCGGGGGAAGAGTTCGGAAATGTAGATTCTGCGGATATTTCAGGCACTTGGGAATATATTTTACTGGATGATAATGACAATTGTTTAAAAAAATCTAAAATAGTTGTCATAAAAGACTTTCAGGATTTGCCAGGAAAGTATAAAATATATAAGTGCAGCGATTATGAAAACGGCGGTGAGACACTTGCTGTCACAGGCTATACAGATGATAAGGTCTGCTATTGGATGAAAAAGAAATAATTGGAAGTAGGATGAAATACGATGATTCATATTAAAAAACTTGATGATGGAGTGCCGGTATTCAAGGCACTGGGTTCTGAAATACGGATAAATATAATCAAGCTTCTTCTCGAGAACAAGGAGATGAGCATGAATGAGATTGCAAAGGCTCTGGGTGTTACCAATGGAGCCTTGACCAGTCATGTCAGAATGCTTGAGGAGACAGGAATCATTGTTGTCCTATCAGAGAGAAATGTCCATGGCAACAAAAAGATGTGCCGGCTGAAAGAGACACAGATTATGTTTGATATCAGTGGTGATGAGAACAGCGGAAATGAGTTGATTTATGACACTGATGTAAGAATAGGACATTATGCCGATTATGAGATTTTCCCGACCTGCGGTATAGCTACTTCCAACAATCTGATAGGCGAGGTTGACGACCCTAGATATTTTGCGCATCAGGACAGAATAGATGCGGGAATATTATGGTTTGGACGAGGATATGTGGAGTATATTATTCCAAACCTCCTGCCGGATGCCACAAAGATTGACAAGATTACAATCTCTTTTGAGATTAGCTCTGAGGCACCGGGAGTAAATAATGACTGGCCATCGGATATCTCCTTTGTATTAAATGATGTGTATCTGGGAACCTGGACAAGTGCCGGTGACTTTGGAGATGTGAGAGGTATATTCACTCCTGACTGGTGGCCGGTAAACTGGAACCAGTACGGACTTCTGAAGGTGCTGACAATTGACAAAAAGGGATGTTTTATAGATGGACTTAAAATATCGGATGTCAATATTGACCAGTTTAAGCTGACCTATAAGAGCGTTATCAGATTTAAGTTTCAGATAATGGATGATGCCAGAAATATTGGCGGAATGACTTTGTTTGGAAGCGGGTATGGCAACTATAATCAGGATATTAAGGTGCATATTACTTATAGTCCTATGTAAAATGTTGAATATTTTGGAGACCACAAGGCTTGTTTGTGGTCTCATTTTTTATGCTCATTTTGTTGTTAGGGGATGTGGAGGTTTTGAACGTCCTGTTGCCGAGCTGCTGGGGAGTATACAGGACATTAAGAAACTCTAATGCCCTGCACAAGTAAAAATCATGACACACCCATACGCGGCATGACACCCGAAATGCTTCACATAGCCGAACATAAAATGAGAATAAAAGTTTTAGGAGATTGTCGGGTGGAACTAATTTGTTAGTTGGTGATTATGGGAATGTTAATTATAAAGATTTTAGGTACATAAATAATTAAATATATGAGTTTTTACATACCAAAGTATGCAAGAAAAGCTGTCAGTAGCGAGGTTTCTGTATGCCAAAGTATGCAAGAAAAGCTGTCAGTAGCGAGGTTTCTGTATGCCAAAGTATGCAAGAAAAGCTGCCAGTGGCAGGTTTTCTGTATTGACTTATTATTTACAATTTAGTAAAATAATATAGAAATATCTAAACAATAATGTGCAAGGATATCTACATATTTGTATCATGTAAGAGACGCAATTGATGCTCATATTTGATACACAACCAAGATAGACACAAGTAAACAGGAATGGGGTTAATATGAAAAAAGGAGCAAAAATAGGTATTGCAGTTGGCGTCGCAGCTCTTGCTGTGGCTGGGGGCACTTTTGGTGCTGTTGCAGGTGGAGTCTTTGAGAAGGCTCCAGAATATGATTTTACAGTTGACTATGATGGCATAGCTACTGCGGAGACGATTAAGGATGTGGCTGTCCATGACCCATCCATTATCAAGGAGGATGGTACATATTATATTTTCGGTTCCCACATGGCGGCGGCAAGCAGCACGGACTTAACCAACTGGACTTTGATTGGTAATGGTTATTCTGGTAAAAACAAGGTTTTTACGGATTTAAAAAATTATGATTCCGGTGAGTTTGATTACGCTGGTAATAAGGCGAGCCTTAATCCTACAGATGATGGTGAGCCTCATGTG
Source organism: uncultured Lachnobacterium sp. (assembly GCA_900548765.1). Lineage (GTDB taxonomy): Bacteria > Bacillota > Clostridia > Lachnospirales > Lachnospiraceae > Roseburia. Next base: position 5,128 of record URLU01000074.1, on the reverse strand, counting down.
TGGGCTCCGGATGTGATTTACAATGAGGCGCAGGGACTTTATTACATGTACTACTGCACTTCTTCAAATTGGAATACTTCTGATATTGTATATGCCACTTCAGAGAATGTGGATGGACCATATGAATGGAAGGGCACACTGATTTATTCTGGCTTTACGGTTGACACAATAGAAGCTACAAATGTGCTGGACTATGTGGATGAGGAGACTGCTATTGACGAGTACACCCAGAAGGCTGGATATGAGTATAACTATAAGGAATATCCAAATGCCATTGACCCAACTGTATTTTATGATGCAGATGGAAAAATGTGGATGGTGTATGGTTCCTGGTCTGGTGGTATTTTCCTCTTAGAGATTGACGAGAGCACAGGTGAAGTCATTCATCCGGAGGCTGACCCGGATAATAACGTGGATCCATACTTTGGTAAGAGGCTGTTAGGTGGAGGGCACACATCTATCGAGGCTCCTTACATCCTGTATGACGAGGATGCCGGATATTATTACCTATATGTGGCTTATGGCGAGCTTACCAGAGATGGAGGCTACCAGATAAGAGTATTCAGGTCTGAGACTGTAGATGGCGATTACGTGGACATGAATGGTGCCCGCCCTGATATTGGGGATGCCAATGCCTTTTACGGATTAAAGCTGTCTGGCAACTATTATCTGCCAAGCCTTGAGATGGGCTATAAGGCAACCGGTCACTGTTCTGCCATGATTGATGATGATGGCAAGAGATACATCTGCTATCACACCAGATTTGATATGCAGTCGGAGACCCATACGCCTAGAGTCAAGCAGTACTTTATAAATGAAGAGGGCTGGCCTTGTATGCTGCCATATGCCACAAATGGCGAGACCATATCTGATACAGGATATGAAGAGGAAAGCCTCGTGGGCAGATACTATGTGGTAAATCAGGGGACAGGAATCGACAGCGAGGTGGCTGAGCCATTTATTCTATACCTAAATGAAGACGGAAGCATTGTTGGTGAGAATATAGAGGGAAGCTGGAAGGTGACTGACAATAGCTGCTATGTACACATAACATATGATGATAAGGAGTACAGCGGGGTATTCTGCCAGATGCAGGATGAGGCTGGTACAGATGTTATGACTTTTACAGCAGTTGGCAGCAATGAGAGCATCTGGGGTGTTAAATACTAGAGACTTTCAATACCAAAGTATGCAGTAAAAACTGCCGTACATTCAGAGAAACTGCCGGTGGCAGGTTCGGCGGTTAATATTTAAGCTTACATGATACTTAAGAGCAGGATTAACAAAGTGATGTAAACATAAAAAATAGAATCAAAGCATAGGAGATTAAGAATGGATAAGACAGTGAAATATAACGAACCATGGATTTTGCAGCGGGCAGATCCATATGTATACAAGCACACAGACGGAACCTATTACTTTACAGCCTCTGTGCCAGCCTATGACACAGTTGTGCTCAGAAGCTCAAAGACACTGGCAGGACTTGCGGAGGCAGAGGAAAAGGTATTGTGGCGCAAGCATGAGTCGGGACCTATGAGCAAACACATCTGGGCACCGGAAATACATTATCTTTTTGGAAAATGGTATATCTATTTCGCAGGTGGCGAGATAGATGACGAGTGGGAAATCAGACCCTATGTCCTTGAGTGTCAGGGTGATGACCCTATGCAGGACGAGTGGATTGAAAAAGGCAAAATGGTGAGGGCTGAGGGGGATGAGTTCTCTTTCGAAGCATTTTCCCTGGATGCCACAGTTTTTGAAAACAAGGGCAGGTGGTATTACATCTGGGCTGAAAAGGTAGGAGTAGGCAAGCAGATTTCAAACCTCTATATAGCCGAGATGGAAAACGGATACACCTTAAAGACTATTCAGGTGCTCCTCACAACACCGGATTATGACTGGGAGAGACACGGCTTCTGGGTAAATGAAGGCCCGGGAATCATAAAGCATAATGGTAAAATATTTATGACCTATTCAGCCAGCGAGACCGGCATTCAGTACTGCGTGGGCATGCTCACAGCGGATGAGGATGCAGATTTGCTTGACCCAAGGTCATGGACAAAGGAGAGATATCCAGTCCTTGCCACAAATGAGGAAAAAGGCATATATGGACCAGGGCACAATTCCTTTACCAAGGATGAAGAGGGCAATGATATCATTGTGTATCATGCCAGAACAGAGGCAGAGATTGTGGGCAATCCTCTTTACAATCCAAACCGTCACGCAATGCTTATGAAGGTTAAGTGGAGTGAGGACGGCAGACCAGTATTTGACTATGAATAGGGTCTGTAAAAAATGTCTCATGCGTGAGATGGCAGAGGCGGATGCCTTGATGATAGAAAAATATAAGGCTGCGATTAAGTCAGAGGACAGGGTGTGTGAGGAAGAATACGAGCGCAGGCTGTCTGTATGCAAGGAGTGCGAGAGACTTAATGCAGGAACCTGTGCAGCCTGCGGATGTTATGTGGAGCTTAGGGCGTTAAGCCCAGTCAGCAGATGTCCATATCACAATTGGTAGTATGGATAAAAATGTAGATATTGGCACACAGCTTACCAACATGGTGTCAGGTCTGCGCTGCCATGTATCTGGAAAAGCCACAGCCGGCAGGCTGGGATGATTTGAAATAAGTGAAAGGCAAAAGCATATAATATATGACGCATAAGCGGGGAAGGTAGAAAATATGGCAAAATTAGTAATCAACGATGGGAAAGAATTAGACACAATAGCTCCTGAGATATATGGACATTTCTCAGAACATCTGGGCAGATGCATATACGAGGGACTCTATGTAGGAGAAAACTCAGGCATTCCAAATGTAAACGGAATGAGGACAGACGTAGTAGAAGCCTTAAAGGAGATTGACATTCCGATGCTCAGATGGCCGGGGGGCTGCTTCGCAGATGAATATCACTGGAAGGATGGAATCGGTGACAAGTCAAAGCGTAAAAAGATGATAAACACACACTGGGGCGGAGTTGTGGAGGACAACAGCTTCGGAACCCATGAGTTTATGGAGCTTTGCAGACAGCTTGGATGTAAGACCTATATCAATGGCAATCTGGGAAGCGGCACAGTGCAGGAGATGTCAGAGTGGGTTGAATATATGACCTTTAAGGGTGTATCACCTATGGCAGACCTGCGTAAGGAAAATGGACATGAGGAGCCTTGGAAAGTTGATTATTTCGGAGTGGGAAACGAAAACTGGGGCTGCGGAGGCAACATGACACCAGAATTTTATGCCAATATGTACCGCCGTTATCAGACCTATGTGAGAAATTATGACCCGGAGAAAGCAATTGCAAAGGTATGCTGTGGTGCAAACGTAGACGATTACCACTGGACAGAAGGCGTGATGAAGACCTGTTTTGATCATGTACCGGAGCAGTTCCATGGATTTATGGACTATATTTCACTGCATTATTATGTACATCCGGAAGGCTGGGAGATAAAGGGAAGTGCAACAGACTTTGATGATGCAGTATGGTATAAGACTCTGGGCAAAGCCCTTGTGATGGACGAATTGATAGAAAGACACGGCGCAATAATCGACCAGTATGACCCAGAGAAAAAGATAGGCTTGTCAGTAGATGAATGGGGAACCTGGTTCACCTGTGAGCCGGGAACAAATCCGGGATTTTTGTATCAGCAGAACACAGTCCGTGACGCTCTTGTAGCAGGAATAACCTTAAATATCTTCAATAAGCACTGTGACAGAGTAAGGATGGCATGTCTTGCCCAGATGGTAAACGTGCTCCAGTCGGTAATCCTCACAGAGGGCGAGAAGATGATAAAGACACCAACCTACCATGTATTCCATATGTATCGCCATCATCAGGGAGCCAGGCTCTTAGACAGCACTCTGAACGATGTTCAATCAGTAGGAACAGAGGAGTGGAGCGTACCGGAAATAACAGAATCAGTATCTAAAAAAGACGGCATAATTACCATCACACTCAATAATCTGTCAGCAACAGATGACAAAGAGCTGGATATACAGCTAACAGAAAAGAGTGATTATACAATTGTAGAAGCAAATGTTGTCACAAGTGACGATATGCACGCTCATAACACATTTGATGCACCAGAGACTGTGAAAGAAGTGGAGTTTACAGCATACAAAGCAAACGGAAACACAGTGACTGTTAAGCTTCCTAAATGCAGTGTAGTGGAATTAAGAATAAAATAGGGAGAATTTCCCACATGGAGTTTTTGTTAATCTCTTGATATATACAGTGTATTTTATTCTGCAAAACAACTGTATATCATACGATTATCGAAGGTTATGAAGTGGGAAGTATATATTATTAAAATTTTAAAACGTAGATTAAGAGGATTGGCTGCGGTGGAAATACAGTGGGCAAATTTGTGACTGTGGAGGATATTAGATTTTCTTAATGTTCTGCATGACACACAGCAACTCGGCAACAGGACGTTGCCGAGAGCGAGACCTGAGCCATGGATGGCGAATGTCGAGTGCTTGCGTCGATAGACATTATCGATATCAGAACATTTAGAAAATCTTATATCCAGAACCCGGAACAAATTAGCCCACTGTATTTCCACCGCAGCCAATCCTCTTTTCATAACCAAAAAAATGAGGAGGAAATTTATGCTGTCCAAAAAGCTTAAACCCATAGATTTAAAGACAATCAAAGTCCACGACCCCTTCTGGGGCAAATACACCACCCTGGTCACCAAAGAAATTATCCCCTATCAGTGGAAAGCCCTGAACGACGACGTGGAGGACGCCGAGCCCAGCCATTGCATATCCAACTTTGAAATTGCAGCAGAACTCAAAAACGGCGAGTTCCAAGGCTGGGTATTTCAGGACACAGACCTTGCCAAATGGCTTGAGGCAGTGGCATATTCCCTGTCCTATGAGCCGAATCCAGACCTTGAGAAGCGTGCGGATGAAGCAATTGATTTAATCGGAAAGGCGCAGGAGGAGAACGGATACTTAAACACACATTTTTCCATCCTTTATCCGGGACAGCAGTTCTGCAATCTAAAGGAAGGCCATGAGCTATATACATCAGGTCACATGATAGAGGCGGCAGTGGCATATTATAAGGTGACTGGCAAGGATAAATTCCTCAATATAGTGAGGAAAAACGCAGACCTGATATG
>URLU01000073.1 GCA_900548765.1 uncultured Lachnobacterium sp. | reverse complement strand
ATTCACTCTGGAAGTAAAGAATTGCTGCATTACAGCCGTTCGCCATAGCCTTTGATGTAATTGTAGAACCTGTAATTGCCTCAATCTGATTATCTGCAGATGGAGTAGTTTTTACAACCTCAAAGGTATCAACAAGCTTGTTCTGGAACTGGCTGTAGAAGGACTCTTCTTCTGCTTTCATACCAAGACCAGGTGTCTCAGAAATATCTGTAATTGAATATCCGTTTACAGTTCCATCATTCTGGATACCAACAGAGAAAGTAATGCTTCCCTGGCTTCCGTCCTTTGCAGTAACTGTAATAACATATCCCAAGGTATTTCCACTGGCATCAAGTGCTGTCTGGATATCATCGATTGTATCGCTGTATCCGGCATCTGATACTAAACTGTCAGCGGCATCCTTATCATAGTCCATAGCCTCAAAGCTGTCAGCATCAGAGAATACTTCCTGATATGCAGCCTGGGCTGTTGCAAGGTTAGCAGCATCAATTGATGGTTTTGTAATTCCATATACAAGTGCAAGAATAAAACCAAGGACAAGTGTAAATGCTGTTAAGATCAAAGCGTCATGTACAATCTGTTTATTCATTCTTCTTTGCCTCCTTTACCTGTCCGAAAGCTTTTGGTACTGTAAATCTCTCAATAAGAGGAACAAGGATGTTGCTTAAGATGATTGAGAAGGAAACACCTTCTGCGTTTGCACCGAAGCAACGGAAAATACCTGTTAAAAGACCACAGCAGATACCAAAGATAATTTTTCCCTTAGGAGTAATAGGTGATGTAACATAGTCTGTAGCCATGAAGAAAGCTCCAAGCATAAGACCACCACCACATAACTGTGCTACCACATAGCTGAAATCAAATCTGCTTGCACCGAATAAGAACATGAAGACAGCAAATGTTATAATGTATGCGCCAGGAATCTTTAAGTCAATAACTCCTAATAAAATAAGAATAATTGCTCCAATAAGGATAGCGATAACTGATGTCTCACCGATTGTTCCTGCAGTATTTCCTACTAACATATCTCTGACATTTACTGCTGAAAGACCGCTCTCTCTGATAAGTGCAAGTGGAGTTGCACCAGTGTAAACATCTACACCATTTCTTGTAACGTTAAAGTTTGTCATGTCTGCTGCAAATGCAATAAGCAGGAAGCATCTTGCACCAAGCGCAGGGTTCATGAAGTTCTGTCCAAGACCACCAAAGATACACTTAACGATTGCAATAGCAAAAACACCACCAATAACAGCTTCCCACCATGGAAGTGAAACCGGAAGGTTTAATGCAAGCAATAAACCTGTTACTACAGCACTCAAATCTCCGATTGTATTCTTTTTATGTACAATCTTATCAAATATCCATTCTGTTGCCACACAAGCAGCAATTGTAATAAGAATAAGCAATAAAGCTTTTAAACCAAAGTTGTAAATACCAAAGAGACTTGTAGGAAGTAAAGCTATGATAACATACAGCATTATTCTACTTGTGGAATCTTTGGCACGTACATGTGGTGATGAAGATACATGATATAAATCACTCACAATAATCCACCTCTTTCTTTTTATTTGCCAGCCTGTTTTCTCTTCTCTGCCAAAACAAGCTTCTTCATAGTTTTAATTGGCTGAGCTACCTGTCTTCTTGATGGGCAGGCGAATGTACATGAACCACACTCTATGCACTCAAGACCATTCCACTCTTCAAATTCCTTCATAAGTCCGTTGTTTGCAAACTTTGCAAGTCTGCTTGGAATAAGCTGCTCCGGACATGCCTCTACACAGCGTCCACAGTTGATACAAGCCAGTGGCTCGTACATAGCTACCTCATCCTTTGCAAGGCAGAGAATAGATGAAGATGTCTTTGTAGTCGGAATATCAAGGCTGAACATAGCAAATCCCATCATAGGACCACCAGAGATAATTTTCTCAGGCTGTACCTTAAATCCGCCTGCAGCATCGATAAGCTCCTGATATGGAGTTCCTATGCTGTAAAGGAAGTTAGAAGGATTTGCAACTGCATCACCAGTAACTGTTGAAACACGTTTCATAACAGGAAGACCATTCTTAACCGCATTGTATACAGCAATAATTGTCTCTACATTATCAACTATGCAGCCAGCATCTGCCGGAAGCATCTTGGAGTTGATGTCACGTCCTGTTGTAGCGTGAATAAGCTGACGCTCACCACCCTGAGGATATTTAGTGAGTAACTCACAGACCTCAATCCTTGGCTCATCCTTTGTGAGCTCTTTTAATTTTGCAATTGCCTCAGGCTTGTTATTTTCGATTCCGAGAATACCCTTTGCATTGTCAAATAACTGTAAGATAATGTTCATTCCAGCGATTAATTCCTCTGGATTCTCAAGCATTCTACGATAGTCGGCTGTAAGATATGGCTCGCACTCTGCACAGTTTGCAATAACGTACTCAATCTTATCAGGCTCCTTTGGAGAAAGCTTAACGTGAGTTGGAAAACCTGCACCACCCATTCCGACAACGCCGGCTTCCTTTACCTTGTTGATAATCTGTTCCTTTGTAAGAGTTTTGACATCATCAACAACGTCATATTCTACCTCTTTAAATTCACCATCGCTCTCGATGATAATACTGTTTACCATATCTCCAACAGCCACACGGCGCTTTTCAATTGCCTTAACTGTACCTGATACAGATGAATAAATAGGAGAAGAAACGAAGCCGCCTGCTTCAGCAATCTTCTGTCCTTTCAATACTGTATCACCAACAGCTACAATTGGAGTTGCCGGTGCACCAATATGCTGAGATACTGGATAAACTAGTTCACCCTTGGGTAAAACTTCTTTAATAGGTGCATTTTCAGCAAGTTCCTTGCCTTCATATGGATGCACACCACCAACAAATGATTTTAAACCCATTATCGTGTCCCTCTTTCTGTGTATTTTACCGAAATAGACATATTATTTCAGTATTTGTGTATAAATTATACCACTTAATTCCTCCATAATATTGTACTTTTTTAAGAACCTTATGTTATAATATTAACAACCTGTGGAAAGCACATTATTTTAAGGAATTAGCAGTATGAAAACAATTCACAAAGAAGAATTATATGTAAAAAATGACGATTTAATTGACAAAATATATGATGAAGAATCAATCTTTTTCGATATAGAGACTACAGGCTTCTCTCCAACCAGCGCAAGTGTCTACCTGATTGGCTGCGCCAGAAGAAAGGGCAAACATATCTGCATAGACCAGTTTTTTGCAGAAAGCCCAAAGGAAGAAAAGCTGATTGTGTCCGCCTTTGTGGAGCTGCTCAAGCAGTACAAGACAATCATATCCTTTAATGGTGTGGGCTTTGACATTCCATTTTTAAAAGCGAAATGTGATTTATATGATATTGTGGAGAATTTCTCCAGCTACAACTATCTGGATATTTTCAAGTCTGTATCACAGATTAAGTTTCTGCTCAATCTGGAAAACTACAAGCAGAAAACCGTAGAAAAATTTCTGGGTATAGACCGGGCTGACAAATACAATGGCGGTGAGTTAATAAATGTGTATTATGAATTTGTAAAAAGTAAAGACGAGAAAGCCCTTGAGCTATTGATGCTCCACAATTATGAGGATGTCCTTGGTATGACCAGTCTCCTGCCGATTTTGTCATATGTTGAGTTTTTTAATGGGCAGTATTCGATTACAGAGTCCAAAATAGAGCCATATAAGACAATTAACGGTGAGGAAAAGTATGAATTTATCATAAGCTTAAAAAATGATTATCTGGTTCCAAAGCGGCTGTCCAAAAAGACAGATTCCTTTTACCTGATATTAAATAAGGAGACCGCTTCAATCCGGGTACCGATTTACTCAGGTGAGCTAAAGTATTTCTTTGAAAATTACAAGGATTACTACTATCTGCCGGAGGAGGACAGAGCCATACATAAAAGTGTGGCGGGATTTGTGGATAAGGATTTCAGGGAAAAGTGCCACGCTAACAACTGCTACACCAGGAAGCAGGGAGATTTTCTTATTCAGTACTATGATATAATGAATCCTGAATTTAAGGCAGATTACAAAGACAAGTTTTCATATTTTGAGTTAACTGATGATTTCTGTGAGTCGGATGTGATGCTCAGAAGGTATGTTGAGCATATACTTAAAGTTATAGCCAGTGGGAAGTGATGTTCCCTCTGGCTATTTATTTTTAGGCTCTGGTCTCCCACATCTCCTTGGTCATTATATTCACATGCTCGGTCCTCACTTCATTCAGCAGGGAAACATTCACATTTTCACGTATTCCATAAGCTTTAAACCCAAGCTTCTCCTGCACCCTCTTAGACTTTGCATTTCCATCATAATAACCGCACCAGACTGTCCTCATGCCAAGCTCTGTAAAACCTCTCTTTATCAGAGCAGCTGCAGCCTCCGGCATATAGCCCTTACCCCAGAAAGGTTTTCCCAGCCAGTAACCAAGCTCGCACTCATCATCACGATTAGTCATAGTGGTATTTCCATTCAGTTTTAATTCTATTGAACCTATCGCAATATTATCATCTTTTTGGCAAATTGCATAACATTCTGGATAAGACAGAACATTTTTAATTACGATTCTGCTCTCCTCCACATTTTTATGGCATGGCCAGCCTGCTATAGGACCAACATCAGGGTCTTTGGCATACTCAAAGAGGCTCTCTGCATCTGTATCCTCCCATTTCCTTAATATTAAGTGCTCTGTTTCTATCACAGCCATAAACATTCTCCTTATCTTTAGCCAACTTCTATCACTTGTGGTCTTTCGTATATACTTTGGTTAACATAAAATCTACCACCTGCAGTTTTTATTACATACTTTGGTTAACATAAAACCTACCACTGGACACTTTAATTATATGCTCTGGCATAAAACAAAGGCAGCCCATAAGGACTGCCTATAAAAGCAAATCAAGGCTTCTCAAAATAGAAGCTGCTCATACGATTAAAACCTAAGTCCTTGTAGTTGCTAATCTGCTCTGTGCTTCCTATGAATAGTACACCCTTTGACTTAAGAGAACCATAAAAGTTCTTATAAATCATATCCTTTGCCTCATCTGTGAAGTAGATAACCACGTTTCTGCAAAGAATCAGGTCAAAATCCTTTGGATACACATCCTTCAAGAGATTATGCTCCTTAAATGTAACGCATCTCTTGATATCATCAGATATCTGGTAGGAATTACCAATCTGTGTAAAATACTTTTTCTTTAAGTCTGCCGGTACTCCTGCGATACTCTTCTCTGAATAAAGTCCTACCTTGGCATGCTCAATAACCTGCTTGTCAATATCTGTTGCAAGGATTTTGATGTCAGACAGTGGTACATGCTTTGAAAATGCCATTGCCAGTGAATATGGCTCATCTCCTGTAGAACATGCAGCACTCCAAATCTTAATTGGCTTTCTCTGCTCCTTTATAAGCTTTGGAATTACCTGCTGATCCATAAGCTTCCACTGGTCCGGATTTCTGTAAAATTCTGACACATTGATGGTAAGAAAGTTTACGAACTGCTCGAACTTTTCCTTATCAGATTTAATCATCTGAATGTATTCCTCGTAAGACTTGGCACCATTCTTATTAGCCAATGTATCAATACGTCTTCTCATCTGTTTTTCTTTGTAATAGTTCAAATCAATCTTTGTAAGTTTAAACACATCAGCCTTAAATTCTTCATATTTATCGAACATATTTCCCCTCCTACAGTCAATTAGTAAATTAGTCCTATATGCGTAGATGAAAAAATAGGGAGCCGCCTATATAGACAGCTCCCATAAATCTTATTCCTCTGAAGCTTCTTCTTCAGTTGCCTCTTCCTCTTCAGGAGCAAGTAAAGCCTTAACACTTAAGCTAATCTTCTTCTCAGCCTCGTTGAAATCTACAATCTTTGCTTCAACTTCCTGACCAATTTTTAATACATCAGCTGGCTTCTCTACATGATCCTTTGAAATCTGTGATACATGAAGTAATGCATCTACTCCAGGAGCAAGCTCAATGAAAGCACCGAAATCTGTCATACGAGCTACAGTTCCCTTTACAACATTTCCAACCGCATACTTCTCAGCAGCGCCATTCCATGGATTTTCATCATTGAACTTCATGCTGAGTGCAATCTTTGTATCGTTGATGCTCTTGATAAATACTCTGACCTTCTGTCCAACTGTGAAGACTTTCTTAGGATTCTCAACTCTTCCCCAAGACATCTCAGAGATATGAAGTAATCCGTCTACTCCACCAAGGTCTACGAAAGCACCGAAATCTGTAACGTTCTTGATTGTTCCCTCAATCACGTCTCCCTCAGAAATCTTTGCCAAGAGCTCTTTCTGCTGCTCAGCCTTCTGAGCTACTAATAATGTCTTTCTGTTTCCAATAATTCTTCTCTTCTTAGGATCAAACTCTGTAATAACAAACTCAATTTCCTGATCCTTGAACTTGTTCAAATCCTTCTCAAAAGTATCTGAAACAAGACTTGCTGGGATAAATACTCTTGTCTCGTCAACATTGACACAAACACCACCAGCTAATACCTGTGTAACCTTTGCCTTTAAAACCTCATTGTTTTCAAAAGCTTCCTCTAATCTCTTGCTGCCTTTTTCTGCAGCGAGACGCTTATATGAAAGGAGAACCTGTCCCTCACCATCATTTACTTTTACAACCTTAGCTTCCATTGTATCGCCAACTTTTACTACAGTTGTAAGGTCTACGTTTGGTTCGTTAGTGTATTCGTTACGTGAAATGATTCCATCAGACTTGTATCCGATATTAAGGATAATCTCGTCAGGTTTAACATCAATAACGGTACCTTCAACCACTTCTCCATTTCTTATTGTTTTTTCATACGCGTCAAGCATTTGTTCAAAGCTCATTTCTGACATTCTTTGAAACCTCCTCAATAATATTGTTTGGGGTTGAAGCCCCTGCGGTAATACCTACGTTATTGATGGATTTTAATTTGTTGTAATCCATGCCTTTACTCGTTTGTATATAGTAAGTATTTTCACATTCTTTTTTACATATTTCAAATAGCTTCTGTGTGTTGGAACTGTTCTTATCGCCTATGACAATCATGGCTTCAGATTTCATTGAAATCTTCCTCGCCTCTGTCTGACGTTCCTCAGTTGCGTTACAGATTGTATTTAAAACACATATATCATAACCTTTTTTCATTATAATTTCAACTAATTCTTGAAATTTATTGTAGTTAAATGTCGTTTGACTGACAATACATACTTTTTTATCCGATTTCAGGGAAAATTTTTGGGCATCCTCAGCACTGTTAATTATAGTAACCGCTTCTCCTATTACCCATCCTCTTATTCCCTCCACCTCAGGATGGTCAGGATTGCCAATTATAATTATATGGCTGCCCTCACTGCTGTGCTTCTCCACCAGTCTGTGAATCTTAAGTACAAAGGGACAGGTGGCATCCATTATTTTAAATCCGGCATTTTGAAGTCTTTCGTGCTCATATCTGCTTATGCCATGGGATCGTATTATGACTATTCCCTTAGGAATGCTGTCAAATTCGTCCAGATACTTAATTACCCTGACACCTTTTTCTTCCATATCCTTTACCACTTCGTCATTATGAATAATCGGACCATAAGTATAAATTGGCAGATTTTCATTCTCAATCTGCTCATAGACCATGTTTACAGCCCTCTTTACCCCAAAGCAGAAACCGGCACTTTTTGCAACCGTTACATTCATATGTTATGCCTCTTTGATAATCTCTTTCATTTTTGCTACCACACCATCAATGTCAAGGTCTGATGAATCCAGAAGCACAGCGTCATCTGCCTGCTTAAGCGGTGAAGTCTCGCGGTGCATATCGCGGTAGTCTCTATCTATTATATCCTGCTCTATGGCATCCAAATCACATTTTTCACCCTTGGCGGTCAGCTCGTCATAGCGTCTTTTAGCCCTGACCTTTGAGCTTGCTGTGAGGTATATCTTCACATTTGCATCTGGTAATACCACTGTACCAATATCTCTGCCGTCCATTATGACACTCTGCTTTGCTGCAAGCTGTCTCTGAAGCTCTACAAGCTTGGTTCTCACAACCGGATAGACACTTGTTGCGGATGCCATATTTCCAACCTCTTCGTTTCTGATTACTCCGTTTACATTTTCACCATTTAAAATAACCTGCTGTGCACCATCCTTGTACTCGATTGTGACATTTACATCAGGACAGGCTGCTGAAATTGCTGCTTCATCATCCGCAGCTATGTTATTCTGCAAAAAGTAATATGCCATAGCTCGGTACATTGCGCCTGTATCTACATATACATATCCCAAATCAGCCGCAAGCTTTTTGGCTATTGTGCTTTTTCCAGCTCCTGCCGGTCCGTCAATTGCTATATTATAAATCATATTTTCCTCCTATACGCAGCTAAGCCCAGCCAGATACCCTGTGGACCACGCTATCTGTAAATTATATCCGCCTGTCATTGCATCAAGATCCAGAACCTCTCCTGCAAAAAACAAATTGCTTACAAGCTTTGATTCCATGGTGGATGGATTTACGTCTTTGACATTTATGCCGCCCTTGGTGATAATCGCCTCATTCCATCCCCTGAGACCATTGATTGTCATTGTAAGATTTTTGAGCAGATGAACAAAATGACTTCTTTCTTCTTTGGAGATTTCATTCACCTTCTTATCAGGGTCAATTCCCGATAAATCAATAATAATTGGTATAAGCTTTGATGGCAACAGCTTTGAGACAGAATTTCTAAACTGTTTATTTTTATTTTCATCAAAATCCCTGAGTATCCGTTTATCAAGCTGGTCTTCTGTCATGGCAGGCTTTAAGTCAATCACAAGCTTTAGCGGCTTTGCAAACTCTGCCGCCTTAATATTGCCGCTGGCGGATAATATCATAGGTCCGCTCACACCAAAATGTGTAAAAAGCATTTCTCCAAAATCATTGTAGAGTTTTTTCTTTCCATCATATATTGTGACTGCCGAATTTTTAAGAGATAAGCCCTGCAGGTCTTTTACCCACTCTTCCCTTATGTTAAAGGGCACAAGGGATGGTGTGCAGTCTATTATTCTGTGTCCTGCCTTTTTAGCAAACTCATATCCATCTCCGGTTGAGCCGGTTGAAGGATATGACAGCCCTCCCGTACACAGGATTACATTGTCAGCAGAAATCTCTTTGCCGTTTACAATCACTCCACAAGCCTTATTTTCTTTTATTATGAGGCTCTGTACTGTGGTATTAAGCTTCACCTCGACATTGTCATTCTTTAAAACCTTTGCCATAGTAGATATGACATCTGATGAATGGTCAGACACAGGAAAAACCCTGTTTCCTCTCTCGGTCTTGGTCGCCATGCCATTCATTTCAAACAAGTCAATAACCTGATTGTTGTCAAATGTGTAAAAAGCACTGTACAAAAACTTCCTGTTGCTCATCACGTTTGCAAACAAGGCTTCAATATCACTGGCATTAGTAAGGTTACAGCGTCCTTTTCCGGTTATATATATTTTCTTTCCAAGCTTCTCATTTTTCTCAAGAAGAGTCACCTGATGACCGCACATAGCTGCGGCATGGCAAGCCATCATTCCTGCGGCACCACCGCCGACGACTATCACTTTACTCATTTATCAATCCTCTAATTTTGCGTAATGAACCTTTATGGAATCATCAATATAGTTTATCTCATCATTTTCGTAGACCTGATAAGCTTCCCAGATATCCTCAAGCTCTGTCAGGGTCTTCGCCACCTGTTTCTGCTTTTTCATACAGAGGGCAACGATAAGAGCATTTATGACAGACAAAGGTGCCACAAGTGAATCCACAATGGATGCCATATCACTGTCTGCAATCAGGTTGCAGGAAGA